>CBDTVT010000059.1:0-15772 GCA_965364275.1 uncultured Eudoraea sp.
ACCCCCAATTAGATAATCCAAATCATGATTTTGACGCCACTCCAAAAGCTCGTCGCTTAAAAGACCATATGCAGCTGTATTTGCATAAATACAATGGTTAAGGACAGGATATGATTTTCTATTATTTAGAATCATTGATAGTTATTGTAATTTTTGATTTACTGTATCTTTGTATCTAAAGATAACTATTAGAATGTTTTCCAAAAATAAAAGTGAGGCCATTGTAGATAGAGAACAGCATGAACAGCTGGAGTATGCACATAAACGAATTAAGCAAAAAAAAAACCTATACGTTCATTTTATACTATTTATTATAGGGAGTGTATTTCTTATTTTGATCAACAAAATATTAAAATACGGTGAGGAATATAACTGGTTTATATGGGCTATTACTTTCTGGGCTTTCTTGTTTGTTATCCATATAGTAAATGTCTATGTCACCCAAAAATTTATGGGGATTGAATGGGAACGTGAACAGCGTGAAAAATTAATCGCAAAACAAAGGCAGCGTATAAAGGAACTTCAAAATGAAATTGAAACCGATTTTCCAATGACTAATTATAAAAAAAAAGATTAGTGGGTAAAATTGTTATAATAGCTGCCATTGGAAAGAATAATGCCTTAGGAAGGGATAATGATCTTATCTGGCATCTCCCTGACGATTTTAAACGTTTTAAGCAATTAACTACTGGTCATAAAATTATTATGGGCAGAAAAACATTTGAAAGTTTTCCAAAACCCCTGCCAAATCGCACCCACATAATTATTACACGAGACCACAATTACAGTCTGGATTTGCCCTCATGTACTGTGGTTCATTCTATGGATGAAGCTTTGAATCTAGTACAAGGTGATCCCCTTTCCTATATTATCGGTGGAGGAGAAATCTATGATTTGGGGATGCCTCATGCCGATGTCCTGGAAATCACCAGAGTCCATGAATCTTTTGACGCTGATACCTATTTTCCAGAAATAGATAAAAAAATATGGAAACTGATTAAGGAAGAATTTCACTCAAGTGATGAAAGACATAATTACAACTTTACCTATCTCACCTACCAAAAACGTAATATCTAGAAAAAATTTAAATTTTCCCATTTTAACCTTCATATAAACAATAATTATAGTCGAGAATAAAATTTATATTGCCAGCAGGATGTTCAAAAGTTTAGATATTCGATTTGTTTTATTTCATTAATATCTTCCAGAAAAGAAGTTAAGATCTTTGTATCCTTATTTGTGTAAAACTGAATTTTGCCAGGAGTTTTTTTGGGATTTTGGAGATTTTCTTTATTAAGAACCGCCAGGGTTTGCTTTGCCACAGCAGCGCCACAATCGATTATGTTCACATGAGGTGGTAATAATTCCCTTAAGATTGGAATTAAATAGGGATAATGTGTACATCCCAAAACAATATGATCCATATTTGCTTCGAGCATTGGCTTAATGTAACTAATCAATAGTTGTTTCGTTTCAATAGAATTTATTTTTCCTGCTTCGATCAATGGAACAAGGCCAATACCTTCCTTCTCAACAATGGTTATTTCGCCAGCATGATCCTTTGAGGTTTTTAAAAAAAGACTGCTGCTTAAAGTTCCTTTTGTTGCCAATACTCCCACCGTTCCTGTTCCGGAATTAAGAGCCGCCGGTTTAATAGCTGGCTCAATACCGATAAAAGGGATTTCATACTTTTCTCGTAAAAGTGATATTGCATTGGTGGTAGCTGTATTACAGGCAATAACAATGAGTTTGCAGCCTCTTGCTAGCAAAAGTTCAGTGTTCTTAATACTTAAAGCAATTATTTCTTCTCTGGTTTTTTGACCATAAGGTGCATTCTTACTATCTGCCAGATAAATAGTATTCTCATGTGGCAATAGAGCATGTATTTCTTTCCATATGGACGTGCCACCTACCCCCGAATCAAAAATACCTATGGGTTTTGCATTCATCTAAAATGCGGTTTACTATAAATAATCATCAATAACAAAGTTATACATTCCTAAAACAAGCCTTTAGCACCTAACAAGATATCATAAAACAATCTTCTCCCACTAGCTCTATTAGTAATTTATTGCCTCCTATTTGGTTGGTGATCATAAATAAAATGAAGTCTATTTCTCTTTAAAAATTAAACAAAAAAACTGTCCTCAAAAGGACAGTTTATAAATATAAGTCGAACAAAGGAAAAATTAAAATCCTAGTTCCTGTTTTACTTCGGCTAAAAGATCCTTTCCTTTTGCAACAATTAAACCACCACCTTGGGTAGCATCTATCACATAATCATAGCCTTGAGTAGCTGCTACTTTTTCTATGGCGGTTTTTGCCTTTATAGAAATGGGCTCAAATAATTCTGCTTGTTTTTTAGCTAATTCCTGCTGTGCGGCTTGTTGCGCGTCTCCAATATTTTTTTCAAAACCCTGAAGTTCCTGAGCTCTTTTTTGATTCTCTTCTTCAGATTTTGTAGTAGCTTCATTGGAGTACTGAGTATATTTATTCTTTAGCTCTGTCATAGAACTTTCAATATCTGCTCTGTATGTTTCCTGTAGTTTTTTTAGCTCTGCCTGCGCGGCCTTCATTTCTGGCATCTCGCCCAATAATTCTGTTACATTGATATGTGCGACTTTGCTTTGTGCATTTACAAAACTAGTAGCGGCTACTAATAAAACTATGGCTATTGCTACTTTTTTAAACTGTTTCATGATTTCTGAATTTACTATTTGAATGTTAATTTAATTAATTTCGAGTTTTAGTTTTTAGTTTCTTCGTTCTTTTCAATTACTTGTTTTCTTTCTTCTTCTTTTTCTTTCTTCTTTGCCTCCCGCTCTTCTAATAATTTCTTTCTTCTTTCTTCATAAGCTTTTTTACGCTCTTCTCTTATTTTAAGTTGCTCTTCCCTCCGTTCTTCGGCAGTTTTGATTCTTGTTTCTTCCGCCTCTTTTGCCATTGCCTGTCTCTCGAGGAGGGCATCACTTATTTCCTCTTCTTCCGGATCACCTTCAAAAGTTTCTAACTGGCTTTTTGTTTTCGCCTTCGCCTTTGGTGCACTTACTTTCCTGGTTCTCGCTATTCCCCTCAGCACCAATTCACTAATGTCATGTCTTTTTTGGGAGTACAACATTACAACATCCGCCGATTTATCAAAAATAAAATCGTACTTTTTATTCGATCCAATTTTTTGTACTTCATTAAAAACCTGATCCTGTATAGGCTGAATTAATCTTTTCTTTTGCAGAACCAAATCCCCATTAGGTCCAAATCGATTTTGCTGGTATTCAATCATTTCTTTTTCCAGGATTTGAATTTCTTCCTCTCGTTCAAGGATAAGTTCATTTGTCAACAACACTTTTTCCGCCATCAAATCCTTCTTCATTTGATCCACTTCGTTTTGCTTCTGCTCAATTTCTATTTTCCATCGTTGGACTTTATTTTCCAACTGCTCGCTTGCATCTCTGTATTCTTCAACATTTTCAAGAATATACTCCATGTCTACATAACCTATTCTTACACCTCGTTGCGAAAATGTGTTAGACCAAAGCAATAAACCTACAACTACTAAAAGAACTTTTGTCTTCATCATTTAATTCGTTTTATTACATAGAAAATATCGTGCCAAAAATACTAATTATTTTAAAATGAGTGGATTACCCTAAAGTTTTATTGGAAAATATTCCGAGGTTAGAACTGTTGCCCTATAATAAAGTGTGTTTGCCATCCGCTTGGACCAGTGCCTGCGGACTGAGGACGGCCATCTTCATCAAAACCATAACCAAAGTCAATTCCCAATAGACCAAAGGCCGGCATAAATATGCGGACACCCACTCCGGCCGATCGTTTTAAAAGAAACGGATTATATTCTTGAAAATTGTTGAAATTATTTCCTGCTTCTAAAAAAGTTAAGGCATATATAGATGCAGAAGGCTTTAATGTTAATGGATATCGAAGTTCCAGAGAATACTTATTAAATACAATTCCACCTTCCTGTTGCCCTGTAACAGAATTAATTGGTGTTATGGAATTATTCTCATAACCCCTTAATTGAATGGTCTCTCTGCCATCTAATGTAAAATTACCCCCAAGACCATCTCCTCCCATGAAGAAACGTTCAAATGGGACTGTTCCCACATCACTGTTATAACTTGCCAGAAAACCAAACTCAATATTTGTACGCAGAACTAACTTCCCTGCTATTCGTGTATACCAATCTCCTTTAAATTTAATTTTAAAATACTCTAACCACTTAAATCTCTCTTGTTCTATTGTCTCCTGTTCCGTAATTTCTTCCTGAGTTAGAGGACGTTGCAGACTTGCCTCACTAAGCTCATCACTTCGCTCTTGTAGACCTTTATAGTCTTTATCACTAAAAAGAGAATAAGGTGGTGTTAACTTGGCAGTGACTTCAAAAATAGACCCTGATAATGGAAATATTCTCCCAGGTCCTGCCGAACTCCTGGATATACCCAAAGTATAGGCAAGGGAATTAGATGTCCCATTACCAAATCTAAAGAGACCGGAATTGTAGTTCTTAAAATCATATAATTGATATCCCAATGCATGAGATATTGTAAAAAAGTCATCGGGCCATTGTACTCTTTTCGCAAGTCCAACAGAAATACCCGTTATGGAAAATTGCTGATCTTTATTTACCTGAATCCTTCCTGAGTTGTCAAATGATGCCAAGAATTGCTGAGTCCTGGAAAACGACATATTAAACCTTACCGGCTTTTTTCCACCAAGCCAGGGTTCTGAAAAATTAAGACTATAAACCCTAAAAGTTCTACTGGCTTGTAAACGCAATGCAAATGTTTGCCCATCTCCCATAGGAACCGGTTTATAAGCCTTCCCATTAAATATATTTTTTATAGAAAAGTTATTAAAAGATAAGCCAAGGGTACCAATAAATCCACCTCCGCCATAACCTCCTTGTAACTCTATCTGACTCGATCCGGATTCCACAAGGCTATACTTCAAATCAACCGTCCCCGCATTGGGATCCGGGTTTAAAATATCGGGTTTTATTTGCTCGGCATCAAAAAAGCCTAGCTGCCCCAATTCCCTTACACTACGAACAATATTGTCTTTGCTGTATTTCTGTCCGGGACGAGTTCTTAATTCTCTGAATATTACATGATCATTGGTTTTGTCGTTACCTGCAACATAGACGTGATTTAAAAAAGTCTCTTTCCCTTCAATAATCCTGATCTCAAAATTAATAGTATCGTTCTGTGCAGATACTTCAACCGGATTTATTTGTGAGAACAAATAGCCATTATTTTGATAGAGGTTTGTGATATCTTCAGCATCAGGTTTACTTTCATCCGCAATGCGTTCTCTAAGAAGTACACCATTGTATGTTTCTCCTTTTTTAATTCCCAAAACCTTATTTAGTTGACCATCAGAATAAACTGAATTCCCAACAAAATCTATTTTCCCAAAATAGTATTTATTCCCCTCCTCAACTTTAATATCTATATTTATTTTCTTAGGATTAACTACGGTAATTGAATCTGAAATCACTCTGGCATCCCTGTAACCTTTCTCAGCAAATTTATCGACCATTGCTGCCAGATCCTCCTGATAGTCGGCTTCAATAAATTTTGATTTTTTCCAAACCCTGCCGAATTGTGCTTTTTTAGTGTTCTTCAGAGCTTTTTTAAGCTGTTTGTCTGAGAGCATTTTGTTTCCATCAATAGTAATATTTTTAATCTTAACCTTATCTCCTGTCTTAATATTAACCACCATGCTCTCCGCATTGGTGTCTGATGTATCTACAGCTGTAGCAATTGTAACCTTGGCATTTAAATAACCATCTTTTTTGTACTTATTCTGAATATAGTTTCTGGTATTAGAAATAAAACTTTCCGTTACCTTTTTTCCTTTCTTAAGATCAGTTTCTTTAATTATTTCATCAATTTTTTTCTTCTTTAACCCATAAACCGTAACCTTAGATAAGGTTGGCCTTTCCACTATATCAAGTTCCAGGAAAACCTTATCTCCGTCAATATTTGAGATATAGAAATTAATATCACTAAACAATTCAAGATCCCATAGCTTTTTAATTACCGCACTAATTTGATCACCAGGAACCGTAATCGGCTGGCCCTCCCTAAGTCCGGTAAATGTTTTGACAGTCTGTTCATTATAACTTTGCAAGCCTTTGACTTCAATTCCCCCAAGTATATATTTTTTACCATTTCCATAGGTGGTTACCTGAGCAGAACTGAAAGTAGTAAAAAGGAGTAGTAAAAATAAAATCAGAAGTTCAAGTGATATGAACTTAGTCATATCGCTAGTTGAGTTGTTCGCTAGTTTTTCCAAATCTTCGTTCTCTGTGCTGGTAATTTTTTATAGCCTCTAACAAATGATGCTCTTTAAAATCAGGCCAAAATACATCAATAAAATATAATTCAGCATACGCAATCTGCCAAAGTAAAAAATTGCTAATCCTGTGTTCACCACTGGTGCGGATTAGCAAGTCTACGTCTGGTAAATTTCGCGTGTAAAGATGGTTATTAATAATGGTTTCATCAATATTTTCAGGAGAAATTATATTATTTTTAACTTTGACACTAATGCTTTGAATAGCATTTTTTATCTCTTCTCTTGAGCCATAACTTAGAGCGAGAGTAAGGGTCATTGTTGAATTCTGACTAGTCTTGGAGATAACTTCTTTAAGTTCAGCGAGAGCCCTGGCGGGAAGAGATTCAATATTGCCAATGGCATTTAGTTTTATATCATTCTCGTTTAGAGTAGGAAGTTCTTTCTTTAAAGAGGATACCAATAATTTCATTAAGGTATCAACTTCTATTTTAGGTCGTTTCCAGTTTTCTGTTGAAAAGGCATATAGGGTAAGGTACTTAATTCCAATCTTAGAACAGTTTACAGCTACATCGCGTACTGCTTTAACACCATGCTCATGACCAAAAACACGTAGTCGTCCTTTTTGTTTCGCCCATCTGCCATTACCATCCATTATAATAGCCAGATGTTTCGGAAGTTTCCCGTTTTTTAAATCATCATTAGTGTTCATCATAAGTGTTACTCAAAACAATCGGAACAAGGTTTTCTACCAAAGGTATAAGTTAATGTAATTCCTGAGAAAACGTACCAATCATCACTAAAAATATTTCCAAATTTAAATTGTTCAAAATTAGATCCTTCCGGATTACTGCCATCTAAATTGTCAGTAAAAGCCAATCGTGCTCCGATTTCTGCACCTATAATGAAAAACTGCGACAACCTTGCTTTCACACCAACAGTCATAGGAATGGCAAAAGCACCATCTTTTTGATCTAATTCCTGCACCTGCCCGGCATCAAAATATTTATACCCATAACGGAAATACGTAATACCGGTATACAAATATGGGGTAAATGCAGGTCCCAATTTATGTAAATTATATTCAACAAAATTAAATTCTAGTCCTGCAGATGCCTCTAACACCGAATTATCCATCTTATAGCCCCTTTGACGTCTGGAAGAAATACTTGATTTTGAATCATCTGCCGTAAACTCTCCATAAATCACGCTAGCTCTCCAAGCATAACGTTTACTTATATTCCACTTAAAAATACCGCCAATTGCCGGACCTGAAGGTGCTATATAGTTTGTTCTGCCAACATCTCCAATATTATTGGTACCCCCTGCATAAACTCCAATTTCATAAGTTTGGGCATTTATCAAGCCAAATACAAGTAAAAGAATAACAACAAAAAAAGCTCTCATTAAATTCAAAAGTTTGCAAATATAATTAATATAGTATTTTACAACTAATATCTTATATACCCCTATTTACTTTTGATAAACAGTATTTGCAGTTTTTTATTGTTTTAAGGAAGTATCTAATTCCGCTTATCCTGACCCCATAGCAATTTGTTTCTAATGGTTTCCAAAAAGCTCTCAGAAGTATAGGCAATCATTTTTATTGTAAATGGGGCTTTTTTAACGGTAATTTCTTTGCCATTATCTATAGTGGCGATTCGGGAATCTAATGAAACAAGATGATTTACCTCGCGTCCCGAAACTTTTAATCTGATGATTGTGTCGTCAGATATAACCAGGGGTCTTGCATTTAAATTATGGGGGGCAATGGGGGTAATTACCAGTGATTGTACTCCCGGCATTATGACAGGGCCACCACAACTCAAAGAATAGCCTGTAGATCCTGTTGGCGTTGCTACTATAAGTCCATCTGCCCAATAAGAAGTTAGATATTCATTATTAAGATGTGTTTCCACAGTTATCATTGAAGTGGTATCCTTCCTGCTTACAGATACTTCATTCAATGCATAATTCATATCCCTGAATTCAGGGATATCAAAATCGGCATTCACTTCAACCAAACTACGTTCGACTATGGAATACGCTCCCGAAACAAATTCGGTAACAACTCTTCTAACTTCTTCCTTTTTTAAAGTGGATAGAAAACCAAGTCTTCCTGTATTTACTCCAACTATAGGAATCCCCAAATCACGGATATATGTAATAGCTCTTAAAATAGTTCCGTCCCCTCCAAAGCTCACAAACATTTCGAAAGACGGATCCAAACCAACTTCACGATCGAAGGTACTGTAATTTGCTATTTGTCTTGAAGCGGACAATTGAGCGTAAAAATCCGATTCAATATATACTTCTGCGCCAACATTTTTACATTCATCCAGTAACTCCACAACATAATCTAAGGTCTCACTCTCGTAGATCTGAGCATATATTGCAATTTTCATATTAGAATGGTTTACGTAATTAGCCTTTAATTAGGAAAGATAATGAGGGTGAAATCACCTTTTTCAGAACACTTCCCCACATAGAATTTAAACATTAAGATATTTATCAAGATAATCCGATCTTTCTTTTAAATTCTCAATAAACTGATCATCCTTGTTACCAAAGAGTATATTGTAATTGTATCGCCGGAAGGTTTGGACCACTTCACTAAAATTACCAGTGCTGATTTTTATTGTAATCTGAATAACATCATTTCGAATATCAGTAATAAATGCCCCGAGCAACTTGCTATTATTACTTTCAACTATCTGAGATATTTCACTAAAAGAATAGTCTTTTACGCCTTTTGCCAATACCAGTATTCCTCCCGGTTCTGTAAAGAATGGCGTATCTATGAAAACCCCAACAATATCATTAAGGTCATAATAACCTATTACCTGGTTTTCATCATCCAAAACCGGTAACAAATTGCATTCATTCCTGGCGAATTTTTCAAGGACATCGAGCCACGAAGTACTTTTTAATGCAAAAAAGGACTCAAGATTATATTTATAGTCTTCTATTTTTTTGCCACTCTCAAAGGTTTCAAGATCATTTTCTGATAAGACTCCCAAAAAAAAATTATTCTCAACTATAGCCACATGTGAATAGGTAGTATGCTTAAAAAAGTTAATAACCTCATTAAGTGTACCTTCCAAATTAAAAACTGGAATTGTCGTAATTATATGGGATTGAATCTGCATGTCCTTAAAATCTTATGCAAAATACTAATTTTAAATATCAAAAGGTATGCCTAATTTGTATTTTTGAGCCCTGGAAAATATAAATATCGTAAAATGACAAAACTGAGTGTTAATGTTAACAAAATAGCTACTCTAAGAAATTCAAGAGGTGGGAATGTCCCTGATCTACTAAAAGTAGTTGCCGATATGGAAGATTTTGGTGCGCAAGGAATCACTATTCATCCCCGACCGGATGAAAGACATATTAAATATGAGGATGCTCGTAAGCTCAGGGAGGTAGTAACTACTGAATTGAATATTGAGGGGAATCCAATTGATACGTTTATTGATTTGGTACTGGAAGTTCAACCCGCTCAGGTCACTCTGGTTCCCGACTCGGTTAGTGCTCTTACCTCTAATGCCGGCTGGAACACTATAGCTCACAAAGATTTTTTAAAAGAAGTCATTGGAATTTTTAAAGAGAAAAATATTCGAACTTCGATATTTGTAGATCCTGAAGTAAGTATGGTTATTGGTGCTGCCAAAACTGGTGCCGACAGAATTGAGCTCTATACCGAACAGTATGCGAAGAGCTATGAAGCCGGTAACAAGCTTGGGATTCAACCTTTCATTGATGCCGCTAATGCTGCTCATGAACTAGGCCTGGGTATAAATGCCGGACATGATTTAAGTTTGAATAATATAAAATATTTCAGGGAAAATATTCCTCATCTTCTTGAGGTCTCTATTGGGCATGCTCTAATTTGTGAATCGCTTTATCTGGGACTGGAAAATGTTATAAATATGTACTTACACAAATTACGATAATGTCATTACTTCATTCAAACATCATAGGTGAAGGTAAACCTTTAATGATCCTGCACGGCTTTTTAGGAATGTCCGATAATTGGAAAACGCTGGGTACCCAATATGCAAAACATGGGTATGAGGTTCATCTTATAGATCAACGAAATCATGGTAAGAGCTTTTGGTCAGAGGAGTTTAATTATACAATTCTTGCTGAAGATTTAAATCACTATTTTAACTATTATAAGCTTTCCAGTGCTTGTATCCTTGGCCATTCTATGGGTGGTAAAACAGCAATGACCTTTGCTTGTAAGTATCAAGATTCCGTTGATAAATTAATAGTTGCCGACATTGCTCCAAAATTTTATCCCCCTCATCATCAGTATATTATTGATGCCTTAAAAACACTACGAATGGAAGAAATTTCCTCTCGAAGTCAGGCCGATTTTCTTCTTGCGGAACACCTTCATGATTGGGGAATAAGGCAGTTTTTATTAAAAAACCTTCATTGGATAGAAAAAGGAAAATTAGCCTTTCGTTTTAACCTCGACGTCCTGTCGCAAAAAATGGAAGAAATTGGGGAATCCCTTGGCCATACGGAATCCTTTACGGGCCCGACCCTATTTTTAAGAGGCAGCAGATCAGAGTACATTTCCACTGAAGACCTGTCTGAAATTAAGCATCATTTTCCGAAAGCCGAGCTCGAAACCATCGATGATGCAGGTCATTGGTTACATGCCGAAAACCCGCAACAGTTTATTGAAAAATCTATGGTTTTTCTGAATTCGTAAAAAAAAGGGGGCTACCCTACCCTACCTGGCGTTGACCCTTTGAATTATGAGGGTCTCAATATTAAAGAATAAAAAATATAACTACTTTTATAGATGTCAAGTAATATTGGCGCCCTTTTTATAAATGCTAAAGACCTGAGCAAATGAAACTTATTATTCGAATTTTATTGAGTGCCCTTGCGGTAGTAATCCTGGCAAATATACTGCCTGGTGTTGGAGTAGACTCCTATACGACGGCGATCATAGTGGCCATTGTATTAGGCCTTCTAAATTTTATTGTTAAACCTATTTTGGTAATACTTACCTTGCCCATAACCATATTAACTTTAGGCTTATTCTTACTAATTATTAACGCCCTGATTATATTGCTGGCAGACAGGTTTGTCTCTGGGTTTACTGTGGATTCTATTTGGTGGGCGTTATTGTTCAGTCTCCTATTAACCTTCCTTGAATCTATCTTTTTCTCATTTTTAAAGGAGGATAAAAATTCCTGATTCAGGATTTGATAATCAGCTATTTAAAAACTTGTTCCAGTTCATAAAATATCCTATTTTTGCATCCCATTTGAGAAAGCAAATCAGAGATATCAATGAATATTCAGAAAGAGCAGATAGACGAGTTAAATGCTATTGTAAAAGTAGCAATAACGAAAGATGACTATAGTGACAAGGTAGATAAAATTCTTAAGGATTATAAAAAACAGGCAAATATTCCGGGGTTCAGGAAAGGTCAGGTTCCTATGGGATTAATCAAGAAGCAATATGGTAAAGCCGTATTGGTTGACGAAGTAAATAAACTTTTACAGGATAACCTTAACAAATATCTCACAGAAGAAAAACTAGACGTCCTAGGAAATCCACTTCCAAAACAACAGGATAATTTTAATTGGGAGGCAGAAGATTTTTCTTTCGAATTTGAATTGGGCCTCGCTCCCAATTTTGAAGTAGCACTAAAGACAAAAAAATCGATTACTCATTATAAAATTGTAGCCGATAAGAAAATGATAGATGAACAGGTTGACCGTATAAGAAAACAATACGGAAAACTGATTAGTAAGTCTGAAGTTGGTAAGAACGATGAACTCACAGGCACTTTTAGAAATGAAGAAGAGGAAATAGATCATAAGTCTAACCTTGAAATGTCTAAAGTGAAAAGTAAAAAGGCCATAGACGGTCTCCGCGGGAAAAAAGCAGGTGATACTGTAATTTTGAAAACCAAAGGCCTTTTTAAAGAAGACTATTTATTATCAGGAGCTTTAGGAATTCAAAAGGAAAAGGTAGAAAAACTAAATATAGAAGTAAGTTTTACTATAGAGGAAATCAATGAAAGGGAGTCAGCGGATTTAGATCAGGAATTGTTTGATAAACTTTTTGGCAAAGATGTCATTACTTCAGAAAAAGATCTAAGAGAAAGAATAAAAGAAGATTCAGAGAAGCAATTTGAACAACAGGCAGATCAGAAACTATTGAATGATGTTACTGAGCGGCTTATTGAAACCATAAAATTTGATCTTCCAGCCGGGTTCCTTAAAAAATGGATTCAGACTACAGGGGAAAAATCACTTTCCGAGGAGGAGGCCAATGATGAATATGAGAAGTCTGAAAAAGGACTTCGCTATCAATTAATTGAAGGAAAAATCATTAAGGATAACGGTATTGAAATCCAATTTGATGAATTGAAAGAGTTTGCCAAAGGTTTTATTAAATCTCAAATGGCGCAATACGGACAGTTAAATCCACCGGAAGATGAATTAGACAACATTGCTACCAGAGTTATGAGTAATCAGGAAGAAGTAAAAAGACTATCTGAGCAGTTAATGAGCCAAAAACTAATTGCACTTTATAAAGAAAAGGCCAATTTGAAGAAAAAAGAAGTTACTTATGATAATTTCGTGAAAGAGGTTTACGGTTAATTTTAAAAAATAAATTAAGTATCTTTACGGTGCCGAAAGCAGTAATTTCGGCACCTTTTTTTTATTTAAAAATATCAAATTAAATATGGATTTCGGAAAAGAATTTCAAAATTATGCCATCAAGGACCAAGGTATAAATAGCATGTACTACGAGCGTATTATAAGCAGTATGTACCCGGTTAACATGACACCAAACATCATTGAGGAAAGGCAATTGAACGCAATAGCAATGGACGTTTTCTCGAGACTTATGATGGACCGTATCATTTTTTTAGGAACAGGAATTAATGACCAGGTAGCCAATATTGTGCAGGCGCAATTACTTTTTCTGGCCAGTGCAGATTCCTCTAAAGATATTCAGATTTACATTAACTCTCCGGGAGGAAGTGTCTATGCCGGTCTTGGGATCTATGATACCATGCAATTTATTAAACCGGATGTGGCAACTATATGTACCGGAATGGCTGCGTCTATGGCCGCAGTTCTTCTTTGCGCCGGAGAAAAAGGTAAACGCAGCGGTTTGACTCATTCACGGGTAATGATACACCAACCGATGTCCGGAGCACAGGGACAAGCAAGTGATATAGAGATTGCTGCCATTGAGGTACTTAAAATTAAGGATGAATTATACCATATTATATCTAAACACTCTGGTCAAAAATTTGATAAGGTATATGAAGATAGTGATCGGGATTATTGGATGAAAGCTCAAGAAGCCAAAGATTATGGTATGATTGACGAAATTTTAGAAAGGGATAAGGATTAATTTCGACGAAATACCCATATTTATAGTACTATGGGCTTATTTTAATGAACCAAAATTACTTTTGCTTCGTTATTGTTTAGAAATCTAGTTAAAGTTATGGCTAAGGAAAACCTGGAATGTTCTTTTTGTGGAAGAAAAAAACCTGAGACCAATCTATTGATTGCAGGTTTGGATGCACATATTTGTGATAGATGTATAGAACAGGCACACGGCATTGTTGCCGAAGAATCTAAGCAATCTAAGAATGACGACCTGTCTACAGAACTTATCTTAAAAAAACCTAAGGAGATAAAAAGCTTCCTGGACACCTACGTCATTGGTCAGGAACGCACAAAGAAAGTATTATCTGTTGCGGTCTATAATCATTATAAAAGGCTATTACAGCCTCATTCCAAAGATGACGATGTAGAGATTCAAAAAAGTAATATTGTGATGGTGGGTCAAACGGGTACCGGTAAAACATTAATGGCCAAAACCATTGCCAGAATGCTTAATGTACCACTAGCTATCGTGGACGCTACCGTGTTAACGGAGGCTGGATATGTAGGTGAAGATGTGGAAAGTATACTAACCCGGCTTTTACAGGCTGCAGATTATAGTCTAGAAAAAGCGGAAAGAGGTATTGTTTTTATTGATGAGCTTGACAAAATAGCTCGTAAAAGTGATAATCCTTCTATTACCCGTGACGTTTCCGGGGAAGGTGTTCAACAGGGATTACTTAAATTATTGGAGGGAACAATGGTAAATGTGCCACCCAAAGGTGGAAGAAAACATCCTGATCAAAAATTTATAGAAGTAAATACAGAAAATATCCTGTTTATCGCAGGTGGTGCTTTTGATGGAATAGAGCGGATTATAACCAAACGTTTGAATATGCAAGCTATTGGTTATAGTGCTGCAAAAATTGAAGAAAGTTTGGATAATACCAATGTACTTCAATATATAATACCAAAAGATCTGAAAGAATTTGGGCTTATTCCGGAAATAATTGGAAGGCTACCTGTCCTTACACATATGAATCCTCTGGATGAAAAAACTTTAAGAGCTATATTAACAGAGCCCAAAAATGCTATTATAAAACAGTATGAAAAATTATTTGCCATGGATGGCATTAGTTTTAAGATTACTGATCAAGCTTTGGAATACATTGTGGAAAAGGCAGTTGAATATAAGTTAGGAGCCAGAGGTTTAAGATCCTTATGCGAAGCTGTTTTTACAGATGCAATGTTTGAACTTCCCAGTAGCGATGAAACGGAATTTAAGGTATCAAAACCTTATGCAGAGAATAAATTATCCTATGAAACCATCAAGAAACTAAAGGCCGTTTCTTAAAACTCAGCTTATTTTTTAATAAGGCATCCAGTAAATCCATACATACTTTTTGGATTACTTTGTCGTCACTATATAATTCTCTGCCAAATTTAGGCATGATTTCCATATTCACATCCATTTCAGATAACCACTCAGGGGTGGGTTTATCCTCCTGATATTCACCATAAAGTAAATTAATCTTACAATCTGGTTTTTCTTTTAGTAAATGGAGATTCAAGGGAGAAACAGCCGTTAATGATTTTATTGGCAACCCACATAAACCAGCGTTCCAGGCAATAGTACCACCTGCACAAAAGGTAAGGTAATGGCTTTCTTCTCTTTCTTTTATTAAAAGCTGAGCCAATGCCGTATTCATACCTCCATTATTAAAAGCTTCGTAGATATCTTCAGCTGTATTACTTATAAGATTTACATCGGAAAGTTGACGGATATCATAAAAAACAATATCAAAATATTGTTGCAAATAGCCCAGATACGAAGTAATCCATAGGCCTTTTTTAGAACCCCACATGTCTGATAAAACAACCAATCGTTCTGCCATAAAAGTAATGTTTATTAATAAACGGGTTAAGTTAGGACCTACAATTTGACCATTTATGGATTATTTCCAACATTTATTTGTTTACTTGGTGCATTTCATCGATATAGTAGCTTAATCAATGGTAATCTGAAGTAATAATAGATGGATTGATCTGTTTTTCCTAGCTGTTCATTTCCAGTA
>CBDTVT010000060.1:0-15538 GCA_965364275.1 uncultured Eudoraea sp.
GAACAAAACACAATTTAATAATTTTCATGGCCTTTTTAGATGCCAGAATATAATTATTTAGATATTTAAATTTTGTAGCATCAAGAATTCCATCGCAGGCAGGAGAGAAAACATTTATGTTTTCAGAAATTGCAAGACCCACATTACTCTGTGCCAGAGCACCGGCATCATTTAAACCATCACCCACCATTAGGACCTTTTTGTCATTGGCCTGTAACTCGCTTATAAACTCCAACTTATCCGTTGGCTTTTGATTAAAATATAAAGGTGTCAACTTGGGTAGAAGCTTTTCCAGCCTGGTCTTTTCTCCTGCATTATCTCCTGATAATACGGCTAAATCCATATAGCGCCTCATTTCTTTAAAAACATCGGAAACTCCTTCCCTGTAATTATTATGAAAAACAAAACACCCCTTATATGAATCATTTGTACTTACGTGAACAGAGGTGCTGTTATAATCACTTTGTTGCTGATGTCCCACAAAATCTGCTGAACCAACTTTTATGTCACTTTTATCCTTAACACCGTGTACTCCTTTGCCGGTATATTCCTTGTAATCATCAAGGGTTTCTATATTGTGCTCTTTTAACAGGGCATAAAGCGATCTGCTTAGCGGATGATTGGAAGCCCTGAGGGTATTTTTTAGCAGGGATTCTTCCTCAACAGTTAGCTCCATGCCTTCGTAGGAGATTGTGCTTGATTGCGCCGTTGTTATTGTACCGGTTTTATCAAATAACGCTGTATCTATTTGAGCCAATTGCTCTATTACACTACTGTCCTTCAGGTAGAGTTTCTTACGTCCGAAAATCCGTAACATATTACCCAGAGTAAACGGGGCGGCCAGTGCAATTGCACACGGACAGGCTATGATAAGTACAGCTGTAAAAACATTAAATACTTTACTGCTGTCCTGGAACATCCAAAAAGATGCTGCCACAATAGCTATAGTTAAAACAGCAATTGTAAAGCGTTTTCCAATGCTGTCTGTTAAAGTTTGAAAAGCGGTTGACTTGTCTTTTTGGAAAACAGAATTACTCCACAATTGTGTAAGATAGCTCTGAGAAACACTTTTTAAAGTTTCTATTTCAATAGCGCCATTACATTGTTTTCCACCTGCAAAAACTTTATCACCGGAATTTTTTTGGACCGGTTCAGATTCTCCGGTTACAAAACTATAATCTATTTGTGCCTTCCCGCTTATTAGAATTCCATCTACCGGAATTAGTTCCTCATTTCTTATAAGTAACCTATCGCCACTCTTAATAGCATATATCTGTACCGTTTCTTCTTTCCTTTTTTTGCCTAATCTGGTAACTGCAATCGGGAAATAGGACTTGTAGTCTCGCTCAAAAGAAAGGAATGAATATGTTTTTTGTTGAAAGAACCTCCCCACCAGGAGGAAGAAAATTAAACCCGTAAGACTGTCAAAGAAACCAGAACCCAGGTCAAAGAATATTTCGTAACTACTGCGAATAAAAAGAACCAAAATACCAAGTGCAATTGGCACGTCAATATTTAAAAGTCCCGATCGCAATCCTTTATATGCTGAGATCAGATAATCACTGCCTGCATAAAATACTACAGGTAGCGCAAAAGTAAACATCAGCCATCTGAATAAACCTTTGTATTGATCCAGCCAAAATTCCCCAACTTCAAAATACTCAGGAAAAGATAAAAACATAATATTCCCAAAGGCAAAACCCGCAACACCCAGTTTATAAATTATACTTCTATCTATTTTGCTCTTTCCCTTATCATAATCTTCAAGGGAAATATAGGGTTCATAACCAATTCTTGCCAGTAATATAACCAGTTCTTTTAATGAAACCAGTTCCCTGTTATAGGTTATTCTAACTGTTTTTTTTGGGAAGTCTACCTGCGAATTCGTGACTCCGGGATGTAGTTTTTTTAAATTTTCCAGTATCCATATACATGAACTACAATGTATTCCCGGAATAAATAGATTAACAATTTGAATAGTTCCATCATCAAATTCAATTAATCTCTGAGCTATGGTATCGGAATTTAGAAAATCATATTTCCCTTCAATTGCTAATGGAGTAGTGCCAGCACCGGATTGAAGATCATAGTAATAGGATAGATCATTAGATTGAAAAATCTCATATACCGTTTTACATCCGTTACAACAGAAGTTTTTATCGTCAAATACTATCGCCGTAGTGTTACAATCATCACCACAGTGGTAACATTTAGTCATATTCTAAAACATTTGCTTAATACCTGAATGTGAAATTGCAGTAATTTACTTAAAATATATATGATATTTGTCACCTTTTCAATAATTTTGCATCAGTCTAAATTAAAATCCATGAGTTCTGAAAACAGGTGTGAGCATTGCATAATTCGTCAATTTAACTCTTTGCGTGCCATGAGTAAGGAAGAATTAAAGCAGGTATCAGATTCAAAGACTTCCATAACCTATAAAAAAGGTGAGGCAATTTTCGAAGAAGGTGAAAAACTGAATGGTGTTTTTTGTGTTCGGGATGGGGTTTCAAAGCTTTCTAAACTAAGCTCTAATGGAAAAGATCAAATAGTGAAATTGGCTACGAAAGGAGAAGTTATGGGCCAGCGTTCTGTGATTTCAGAAGAGACCTCAAATCTAAGTGCAGTTGCTGTAAATGATATGGAGCTTTGCTTCATTCCCAAAGAAGTTATCGTTAATACCCTACATAAGAATCCTGATTTCACATTTGAGGTACTTCGCTTAATGGCGCATGACTTAAAGGAAGCAGATGATGTGATTGTAAATATTTCCCAGAAAACAGTAAAACAACGTATCGCAGAAGCATTCCTTTATCTTAAATCTAACTATGGTGAGGATGCAGATGGATATTTATCCCTTAGCCTTTCCAGAGAGGATATTGCTAATGTTGTAGGTACTGCCACGGAATCCTGCATTCGAATTATTTCGGAATTTAAAAAGAAGGGCTTGCTAAAGAGTTCCGGTAAGAAACTTGGAATTTTGGATGAAAAGAAATTAAGAGAACTTGCTGAAGGATTTTAGTTAAACGCTTATATACTCCCGACCTACAATAAATAAACACCTATCATTAATTATAAGGGTTTTTAAAACCTGACATATATCATTGTTTCCATCTAATCCCAGAGGTATTTTTACACCGTTATTTATTCAATCAGGTGTATGAAAAACATATTATTACCAACGGATTTCTCCAAAAATTCCTTAAATGCTGCAAAGTTTGCAATTGAATTTTTTAAAGAAGAAGAATGTGTTTTTCATCTTTTAAACACATATACTCCAGCTATTGTACACAGTCGTTTTATGGCAGCTACTATTCATGGCGCTATGCTAGAAGATAATGTCAAATCTGATTCTGAACAGGGATTGGAAGAACTGTTGAATCAAATCAATACTTATTATAAATACCCACAACACAGTTTTAGAAGCGTTTCTTCGTTTAATCTGCTTACCGAAGAAATCAAGGAGATTGTGGAATCAGAGAAAATAGATTTTATTGTAACAGGAACAAAGGGCGCATCTGGCTTTGAGGAGGTATTTTTGGGAAGTAATACTGTAAGAATAATTAAGGCAGTAAGATCATGTCCAATCCTGGCCGTTCCGGAAGATTTTGAGTATGTCAAACCTGTTAGAATTGGTTTCACGACGGATTTTAAAAGAAATTTTAGTGCAGAAATAATTGAGCCCATGATTCAGCTGAGTGCTAAATTTGGTGCTACTATAAATATAATGCATATTAGTGAGGAGGAACAATTGAACAAGCATCAGCATTCAAATAAAGAGATATTGCTGGAGTATGTTTCGTCTGTCTCACATTGTTTGCGTAGCATGCCTTATTTTGCCAGTAAATCAGATGTGATTGAATTCTTCATAAAGGAGTATGGCATACAAATGCTCGCATTAGTAAATTACCGACATGGATTTTTGGAAGAATTGGTTAAAGAACCTGTTGTCAAACGCATTGCGTTTCATACCCCAATACCTCTTCTTGTATTATCCGACTAGTTCAGATAGTATAGAAAGAACTATTTATCTGTTCAAACAGAAGAGGGTTATTTATTTCCTTATAGGGTAATCCTCATAGAAATCTTCGAATGTTTTTGAAGTTTTGTAGTCGTCTCTAAGTACTTTATAGACCATATAAACTATCATTATCTGACCAAGTACAGTAAGGTAAAAGACCCAGCTAAAAGCAAAATTCAAAGTAGCCATTATGGTCACCATTATTAAAAGTATAGTGGTTGCTCCAACCCAGAACATAGCCGAAGATTTCATTTTTTATTTTAAAGTTATCTAAAATCAAAAAACGCTGGTGTTAATGCATTGATAAATCTGCAGCAAATTAAAAATTCCAGAACATATCTTCGGCTGGAATATTCTTTTGCTTGCCGAGATCTAAAGGATTAAAGCTAAGCAGGCTAAATAAATACCAAATACTTGATGAAATAGCCGGAGTGCTCGGAGCATCTTCCCATAATAATGAAGAACCATAACAGGTACCGGCATTTGTTACATAAGGAATGCCCATTGAATTTTCCTGGGTAGAATTATTCATTTGTACTTTTTGTAGTTGCTGAAGTAGTCCATTAGCTTCGTTGGGCATATTAGCTTCTTTAAAAGCGAGGGCCATTTGAGCGGTACCTTCTAACCAAATAACATCTTTATCTTCATCAAAACAATAGCCGGAAATTACCTCTCCGTTAAAACTGGCCACCTGAGTATTTTTGTAACGTTCAGCCTTAAAAAGAACCTCTTCCGGGAAATTCTCAAAAATTAAATAGCCCAGAGAATGCAGGTCCATAGCATAATAATGGGTCTCATTTTCCGGCCAAGCAACCAGAAGCTCGTCAGCTAGGTTCCAACGTTCCTGTTTGAGATAATTTAAAATGCCCTTATGAAAATCATCATAACCTTCCACGGCATTAAATGCCATTATAATACCTTCTGTAATCTTATGTATTTGAGTGCCATCTTCATTAATTCCTCCCCATAGGCCACCATCTTCATCCTGTAAACTCCTGATCCAGTTTTCTAATAATACAGTCAATTCATTATACTTCGTATTTCCGGTTATTTCGTGATAATTATTGAGAGCTATCAATAGCCAGGCATTATCTCCCATCCAAGTCCGCCTGCCGTTAGAACCATCACTATTTCTTAACTGATAAAAACCTCCATTGTTCAAGACAAATTCTGATTCGATACGTTCATTGAAATAATCAAAGACCCCTTCGGCTTTTTCAATTTCTCCTTCAGCCATAAAAGCCAGAGCAGCCAGGGCATTATCATATAGAGATACGTAGTCTGTTTTTTCAGAACTTGTCAGTAACCCATTGGCAAGTTGCATATCGTCGATCCATTGTGATATTTGAAGAGCATCACTTTCCAAATTTTCATCTAAATTATTTTGAGGTAAATCGGGTAGGACGTTTTCAGTATAAATTAGATCCTCATATACTTCAGTTGTATCAAGGGTACAGGAAAGGAGTAAAAAACCTAAGATTGTAAAAACAAATAACTTTTTAAGCATGATGTAGGTGGTTTTAAGGACTTGGGGTATCCTTTATAAAATTAATAATGAAAGACATGCCAGTCTAAGGTTTACGACTAACGAAAGGTATTTCGGAGTAAAACCATACTATTAGCAGCTTATCCCGGAAATAAGGTTTTAACTGAAACCTGATCTAATCAACTCGGTTGAAAAACATCGATGAACGGTAAGAGTTTCCTTATTTTTACATTAAATTATTTTATGAATCTTCCGGCAACCACAAGAAAAAGAGTAGTAATTATAGGAGCTGGTTTCGCAGGAATTTCACTAGCTAAGAAGCTGAGAAGACTTCCGGTTCAGGTTGTGGTTATAGATAAACACAATTACCATACATTTCAACCCCTTTTGTACCAGGTCTCCACTGGAGGTTTAGAACCAGATTCTATAGCCTATCCCATTAGGAAGATTTTAAAAAAGCTTCATAATTTTTATTTCAGGCTGGCTACGGTAAATAAAATAGACCCTGAACTTAAAGAAGTACATACAGATATAGGGAATATCTCCTATGATTATTTGGTTATTGCTACCGGCACACGAACCAATTACTTTGGCAATACGGAGATCCAGGAAAACGCCATGTCAATGAAAAGCGTTCCACAGGCTTTAAATATCCGAAGTCTTATGCTTCAGAATTTTGAATTAGCAGATAATTGTCAGGATTTGGAAGAGCGTAAGGCCCTCCTGAATTTTTGCATAATTGGCGCCGGCCCCACCGGGGTTGAACTTGCCGGAGCATTTGCGGAATTGAAAAAACATGTATTTCCAAAAGACTATAGACATCTCAATATTGATGAAATGGAAATTCATCTATTCGAAGGTGCCGATGTTGTTCTGCCACCTATGAGTGCCAAAGCTTCAGCGAAAGCAAGGAAATTTTTGGAAAATTTTGGGGTTCATCTGCATTTGAATACCATAGTAAAGGAATACAATGGGGATCTTGTAAAAATGGATAACGGTGAAGAGATCAGAACCAGGAATTTTATCTGGACTGCCGGGGTTACCGGGGCAGCGGTTGAGGGCTTAAGTTCTGATGCTTTGATAAAAAGAGTTAATCGGTTTAAAGTAGACCGCTATAATCAAATTTTAGGACACCCGAATATTTTTGCCATTGGAGATATCGCTTATATGGAAACTGAAGCTTATCCAAAAGGACACCCTCAAATGGCACAACCCGCAATTCAACAGGGAGAACTTTTGGCCATGAATTTGAAAAACTTATTGAAAGGCGTAGCCATGAAACCTTTTGTGTATAGGAATAAAGGAAATATGGCAACTATAGGGCGCAATAAGGCGGTTGTAGATCTTCCCGGAGTTGAATTTGGTGGTTTCTTTGCCTGGTTTATTTGGATGTTTGTTCACCTTATGTCGCTTGTAGGATTCAGAAACAGAGTAATCGTATTTTTTAATTGGGTTTATAATTACATCAATTATGATAAAGCAGCACGCTTAATAGTCAGACCCTTCAAGACCAGAATATAAAACGACCCAATTATAACAACTAATTTGGAATCCTTTTATATCTTTGTGGAGTTGTGTTGTGCATCATTAATAATGGTGTATGTGTATAGATGCTGATATTGTTTCGGCACTTACCAATGAAAGGCTTTCCAATTTGGGAGGCTTTTTTTGTTTAGAGCTTACCTTGGTTGACGGAATAGAATAATTGCCTGATATTTATGGGGCTTTATTTTACAAAACCTTCAATTTGTCGTAATTTTAGTGATGACTTTTAAAGAGATCTGATCATGCCATTATATCATAAACTTGGGAATTTACCACACAAAAGACATACGATTTTTAAGAAAAAAGATGGCAGTTTGCACTATGAGCAGTTGTTTGGAACCATAGGTTTTGACGGGATGTCTTCCCTAATGTATCATTTATACCGGCCAACTATGGTTAAAGAGGTTGGTGATACAAAGGACATTTCCCCAAAGGCCGCGGTTAAGTATAATATAAAATCCAGATTACTTAAAGGTTTTCAGGTATCCCCAGAGGATGATTATCTCGAAAGCAGAAAGGTTGTACTTTTCAATAGCGATGTTCATGTTGGTCTGGCAGCCCCTAAAAAATCAATGACAGATTACTTCTATAAAAATGCTGATGCAGATGAATTACTCTTTGTTCACAGGGGAAAAGGAACTCTGAAGACTATGTTGGGTGAAATTCCTTTTGGATATGGGGATTATATTTTAATACCCCGCGGAATGATCTATCAAATAGTTTTTGAAGATGAGGATAACCGACTCTTTATTACAGAATCTTACCATCCCATTTACACCCCAAAGAGATATAGGAACTGGTTTGGACAACATTTGGAGCATTCACCATTTTGTGAGCGCGATTTTAGATTGCCGGAAAATTTACAAACGCATGATGAGCTCGGAGATTTTCTAATAAAAGTTAAGAAACAAGGCCAGTTGCATCATTTAGTATATGCTTCGCATCCTTTTGACATAGTGGGTTGGGATGGTTATAACTACCCATACGCTTTTTCGATATTTGATTTTGAACCTATTACGGGGAGGGTGCATCAGCCGCCACCGGTACACCAGACATTTGAGACCAGTGCTTTCGTAGTTTGTTCTTTCTGCCCCCGCCTTTATGATTACCACCCACAGGCAATACCAGCACCCTACAATCACTCCAATATTGATTCGGATGAGGTGCTTTATTATGTTGAAGGCGATTTTATGAGCCGAAAAAATATTGATCAAGGATATATTTCTCTTCATCCAGCAGGTATCCCTCATGGTCCGCACCCCGGAACCTACGAGGCCAGTATTGGTAAGAGTGGCACCGAAGAATATGCGGTAATGGTTGATACATTTAAACCACTGCAATTAACAGAAGCTGCACTTGAAATTGATGATGGCACTTACTATCAGTCCTGGTTAGAGTAAGGCAACTTTATGTATAATGAAATGAAGCAGGCTTGCAGCCAGTTTAGCCGTTTGATCATCCCGGTCATAGGTGGGATTGAGTTCAGCAACGTCTGCACTTATTAATTTATTAGTTGCGATGAGTGTATCCAGCGCAACCAATGCAATATCTACCGAAAACCCCATAGGGGAGGCTGCACTAACACCAGGGGCAAAGGCAGAAGAAAAACCGTCTAAATCTATTGTCAGGTATACAAAATCTACTTCCTTACAGAACTCATTTATTTTATTAATTACATAAGAAGTATTCTGCTTATGAAAGAGTTCGGCCTCAATATATTTTACGTTCCATGCTCGGGCCCGCTCAAATAATATTTTATCGTTGGCATCATTTCTTATGCCAAGGCATAAATAAGGGAAGTCGAATTTTTGGTTGTTATTTTCGGTTGCAATTTGGTAAAACGGCGTTCCTGAATTATTGCCATTTTCATTCGATCTTAGATCAAAATGGGCATCCAGGTTAACTATTCCAATTTTTTGGTCATTGCCAACAAATTTTTTAATTCCATTATAATGACCGTACGCTATATCGTGACCTCCCCCTAACAATAATGGTAGGCCTTTGTAGTTCAAAATCTGAGCTACTTTTTCAGTCAAAACACTTTGAGCATTCTCCATATCATCCCCTAAACATACTATATTACCAGCGTCAAAAATAGCAGTGCTTTCATTTAAATGATGTGGTAGTTTTGCCAACTGCCGGCGGGCAGTCTGCGGACCTTCCTTTGATCCTGTTCTGCCCTTATTTCTCCTTACCCCTTCATCACATTCATAACCCAGGAGCACAAAAGTTTTATCGCCCGAGACTGGTATATTTTTCAGCTCCAGGTCAATTTGCTCCACCTTCTGGTAAACATAAAGATTCTGCCCGGCTTTGCGCCCGGTCCAAATATGTTCATCTGTTGGTTTGTAAAGATTCATTGGTTTTATTCAAATAATCCATCTAATACTTTATCAGCCACTATGTTGGGTAATGTAACTTTTAAATTAGGGCTGCGTTTCATCTCCCTTTTAATGGCGAATAGTGCTTCCTTATTTCTGGCCCAACTTCTGCGTGATATCCCGTTATTAACGTCATAGAACAGCATATTTTTCAGTCGTTTTGAGGCCGCTTCTGAACCATCCAGGACCATCCCGAAACCTCCGTTAATAACTTCGCCCCATCCAACACCGCCACCGTTGTGTATGGAAACCCAGCTTGCTCCTCTAAAACTATCTCCTATAACATTGTGAATAGCCATATCTGCCGTAAACTTGCTTCCATCGTAAATATTGCTGGTTTCCCTGAACGGAGAATCTGTGCCACTTACATCATGGTGATCCCTCCCCAGGACAATAGGTGCAGAAATTTTCCCGGAATTTACGGCCTCATTAAAAGCCTCGGCGATCTTAATCCTTCCTTCGGCATCTGCGTACAAGATACGGGCCTGTGAACCTACCACCAGTTTATTTGAATCAGCCTCACTAATCCATTTGATATTATCTTCCATTTGCTGTTGAATCTCCTCTGGTGCACTGTCTCTGATTTTCTCCATAACACTTAAAGCTATTTCATCGGTCTTTTGCAGATCTTCAGGATTACCAGAGGTACAGACCCATCTAAATGGACCAAATCCGTAGTCAAAGCACATCGGTCCCAAAATATCCTGAACATAAGACGGGTATTTAAAATCAATATTATTTTCGGACATAACATCCGCTCCAGCCCTGGAGGCCTCTAACAAAAAGGCATTCCCGTAATCAAAGAAATAAGTTCCTTTTTCCGAATGTTTATTGATTGCATTTACCTGCCGCCTCAATGATTCCTGAACCTTCTCCTTAAATAGTTCCGGGTTTTCCGCCATCATGATATTTGCTTCCTCAAAGGACAATCCGGCCGGATAATACCCTCCTGCCCATGGGTTGTGCAAAGAGGTTTGATCAGATCCCAGGTGAATAAACAATCCCTCCTCATAAAACTGCTCCCAGACGTCAACTACATTGCCAACATAGGCAAGGGATAATACTTCATGCTTAGCTATTGCCTGTTTGGTCCTGCCAATCAAAGTATCCATATTGGAATGGAGTTCATCAACCCAACCCTGTGTATATCTTTTAGTTGCAGCAGCCTCATTTACTTCGGCACAGACCGTAATACAGCCAGCAATATTTCCCGCTTTTGGCTGAGCACCGCTCATACCACCCAAGCCGGCAGTGAGGAATATTTTGCCATTCGGGGATTCAGATTTTGGTAATACCTTTCTAAAAGCATTCATTACCGTAATGGCAGTTCCATGTACTATTCCTTGCGGTCCAATATACATATAAGACCCGGCAGTCATTTGCCCATACTGAGTGACCCCTAGGGCATTGAATTTTTCCCAATCGTCCTGACTGGAATAGTTGGGAATCATCATTCCATTGGTAATTACCACTCTGGGTGCTTCTCTGGAAGAAGGGAATAAACCCATAGGATGTCCGGAATACATATGAAGGGTTTGCTCAGTGGTCATGGTAGCCAGATACTGCATGGTAAGAAGATATTGCGCCCAATTCTGAAAGACGGCACCATTACCCCCGTATGTAATTAATTCTTCAGGATGTTGTGCTACTTCAGGATCCAGATTATTCTGTATCATTAGCATTATTGCTGCCCCCTCCACGGTTTTGGCAGGATATTCTGAAATTTGCCGGGCATGCATTTTATATCCCGGTTTAAAACGATACATATAAATTCGACCATATTTTTCCAATTCCGTAGCAAATTCTGCAGAAAGCTCGGAATGCCAGGCTGGAGGAAAATAGCGAAGCGCATTTCTTATCGCCAGCTTTTTTTCTTCCAGGTTTAAGATTTCTTTCCTTTTTGGAGCATGATTTAATTCCGGGATTCTTGATCTTTTTTGGGGTAATACCTTAGGAATTCCCAATAGGATCTCATCTCTAAAACTCAATTCTGTTTTGGAACTTTGCATCTTCCTTATGGCTTATGTTTATTATAAATCAATTTTCCATTTTTATAAACCATACATGGTTTAAAGGCCCCTTGGTTGTATAGAATTTCATTAAAATTGGCAGTATGAAACAGGTTAAAATCGGAGAGATAACCGGCTTCCAATTTGCCTCTATCCGGCAATTTAAGTGCCGCCGCCGCCCTGAATGTTATTCCTGCCAATACTTCCGCATTTGTTAATTTTTGCATGGTTCCCAATATGGCGGACTGGGTAAGAAGATCGCCCATAGGGGCAGAGCCCGGATTATGATCACTGGCAATAGCCAGAGCACCACCTGCATCCAAAATTTTCCTGGCAGGTGTAAAATTGCAACCTAATCCCAATGATGCCCCGGGAAGAGCTGTGGCAATCACATCACTTTTTGCCAATAATTCTATTTCATGGGATGTACTTGCCTCTAAATGATCTGCACTAACAGCATTAAATTTAACGGCAACCTCACTTCCTCCTACAGAGAACTGATCTGCATGGATGGTAATATCAAAACCCATTCCAATGGCTTTGGAAAGGAAAGGCGCGATTTCCGATTTGTTAAATGCCCCTTTTTCAATAAAAGCATCAACTCTGTTTGATAATTTTTCCTTCTTTAAAATAGGGAACAGTTGCTCGCTTATTTCTAATAGATACTCTGACGAACTACCCTTAAAATCCCTGGGGAGCATATGAGCGGCTAAACAAGTGGAGACAAAATCTAATGGAAACTGTTCATCAGCCTCCTTAATTGCCTGTAACATTTTAAGTTCTTCCTTTACTGAAAGACCGTAGCCACTTTTGACCTCAATGGTGGTTACTCCATTTTTAAGATGCTGTTTGGCTCTTTTAATTATTCCCTTGATCAACTCTTTTTTTGTGGCCTTTCTTGTTTGTTGTACAGTATCCCAAATACCACCACCTTCCTCTGCAATTTCCAAATACGTCTTGCCGGCATTCCTCATGGCGTAATCCCTTGCCCTGGATCCTCCATAACAAATATGTGTATGAGAATCCACAAATCCCGGAAGGCAAACGTGATTTCCTTCTAATCGAATTAATTTCACGTTCAGATCTCTTACTTCGGCTTCGAGTTTTTTATAGCTGTCAATAGTTTTAATAAGGCCATCAGCAAAAAGAATTCCTGCATTTTCAATGATCCGTAGTTGACTATCGCGAACAGCACCTTTTATAGGTATTCCTGTCATGGGAATTACCTGGCTTAAGGGACCAATAAGTGTTAATTGCGTCATAGTCCTTAATATTTTTCAAACTCCTCAGAATAAGTTGTTTGTAAGGTGAGATTCTTTCTTTTACAAACCTTCTTAATACGCCGTATTATGGTTTGGTTTCTTACCAATTCTATTCCTTGTTCTATATCATCAGCAAAAACCCTGTCTTTTTTTGCGAAGTCCACTTTTTTACGAACTTCCTTATGGACTTCTTCAAGCAATATTCCTGATTTTAAAGGTTTTCTATATTCAAAAGCCTGGGTAGCCGTTAGTAATTCAATAGCCAGTATTTTTTCCAAATTCCCAAGTACTCTTAAAGCTTTTCTCCCGGCAATAGACCCCATACTTACATGGTCTTCCTGCCCCATAGAAGTAGGAATGCTGTCGGCGCTGGAAGGAAAACAAAGTCCTTTGTTTTCACTGGCCAAAGCCGCGGTGGTGTATTGCAGGATCATGTATCCTGAATTTATGCCCGTATCTTCCATGAGCAATTTAGGAACACCAGGGCTATTGCCCTCCAGTGCCAGATAAATTCGCCTGTCTGATATATTACCCAGTTCCGAAGCTGCCAGACAAGCATAATCCAATGCCATAGCCAGAGGCTGTCCGTGAAAATTACCCCCACTAATTGTCAAATCTTCATTGATTATAATGGGGTTATCAGTTACGGCATTCAGTTCTATCTGTACCAATTCCTTAAGGTGCAACCAGGAATTTCTGGATGCTCCATGGACCTGTGGAATGCAACGCAAGGAATAAGGATCCTGTACCTTCTCACAATCAATATGATTCTCCATGATCTCAGAACCTTTTAGAAGTAATTTAACCCTTTGTGCCACATGCATATTGCCCTTATATGGCCGCAAACTATGTAATTCATTGTAAAAGGGTTTTACGGAGCCCTGCAAACCTTCAATCATCATGGCTCCTATAATATCTGCATGTGCGAGGCAATTGTGTAATTTTTCTATCACTTTTATGCTATGTGCAGCAATAAACTGAGTACCGTTAATTAGAGCCAACCCCTCTTTGGGACCAAGTTCCAGAGGTTTCAACCCTGTTTTTTTAAATAGTTCTTCGGTGAGTATAATTTTGTTTTCAAACAGCACCTTGCCAAGGCCTATTAGGGGTAAAAACAGGTGGGCAAGAGGAGCTAAGTCTCCTGAGGCTCCAACTGATCCCTGAGAAGGAACCAATGGTATGGCATCGTTGTCTATATGCCATAGAATCCTATCCAAAGTTTCTTCTGCTATACCAGAATACCCCCTGGCAAGTGAGTGTATCTTTAAAATGAGCATCAGTTTAGCCAGTTCTGTCTTTATTGGCTTGCCTACGCCTACGCTATGGCTTTTGAGGATGTTTGTCTGAAGTATTTTGGTTTCTTCTTTAGATATATTGGTAGTACACAAAGGCCCGAACCCAGTATTTATCCCATAAACAGCCTGTCCTTTTTCAACTATGTTTTCAACCACAAGTTTGCTTTCCCGGACCCGTTTTCGCGCAGTATGCGATAATTGGCCTTGAGCTGTGCCTCTCGCAATTCCCAATGCAAGGCTACAACTAAGTTCTTCTTCGCCGTACAGAAAGGTATCAATTGATGAAACCATTAAATAGTATTTTTAGTACTATAAATGTATTCATTAAGTTTCAGAAAAATGGAATTGCAGCCTCACTTTAATTTGAATATAATATCACGGTTAGAAAATCTAACTTTGCAAACTTAAAATGTTTAGAATGGTATTTGAATTGATTAAAAAAAGGCGATCTGTATTTCCCGCTCAATATACGAACCAACCGATAAATAGATCGGAGATTGAAAAAATTCTGGAAGCAGCTAACTGGGCTCCAACCCATAAAAAAACGGAACCCTGGAGATTTAAGGTCTTTATGGAAGATTCCAAAGTGCAATTGGGCCAGTTCCTTGCAAAGAAGTACGAGGATACAGAGGCAAATCCAAAGGTTTTTAAAGTGAAAAAACTACTTGAAAACCCAAGCAGGTCTGCTGTAGTCATAGCCATCTGTATGCAAAGAGACCCAAATGAAAGTCTTCCGGAATGGGAAGAAATTGCCGCCACAGCAATGGCTGTTCAGAATATGTGGCTTTGTTGCACAGAAATGGGGATAGGTTGTTATTGGAGTTCACCGGGCCTCATAAAATATATGGGTGAATTTATTGAACTGGGTGATGGGGAACTATGTCTCGGGTTTTTATATATGGGACGTTACGAAGAAGAAATCTCTGTTGGGGAAAGAAAACCTGTTGAGGACAAGGTGGTTTGGTTTAATTAGGGGCTAGTAAAAAAACGGAAATAATTCTTCCTTATACTCCCAGGTTTTGGCTATAAAGAGTCCAAAATAAATTATAGTTACCACAAATTTTACGAAGGTCCCGGTAAGAAAACCAATAAAGGAACCAAAAGCGGCTTTAAGAGCTGTTTTACTCTCCGCCTTATTTATTAACTCTCCAATCAACGCTCCAACAAACGGCCATATAACTATACCAAAAATACCCAGTATTGGAAATATTATTGCTACAAGAAGCCCAACTACGGTCCCGAACATTCCAGCCTTGCTGCCCCCAAACTTTTTAGTACCCATTGCCGGGATAATGTAATCTAATGCCAATACAATTACCGCAACTAAAAGTGTGATCCCCAAAAACCACCAGTCATTGGGTACTGCTTTGGTAAGAACCAATAATAAAAGACCTAACCAGCTTATTGTAGGGCCTGGCAAAACAGGTAAAAAACTTCCTAAAATTCCTATAAGCATAAAGATAAATCCCAATAAGAATAAGGCAATGTCCATGAAAACTATTTGTTATTGGACGAAGATAGGGTCTATTTGTTACA
>CBDTVT010000061.1:0-15278 GCA_965364275.1 uncultured Eudoraea sp.
TTGGTTGTTACACATGATTTAGATTTTGCAAAACGTACGGATCGGATCATAGAAATGGAAGATGGCACCATTGTTCACTGAATTTGAATTGCTAAATCCTTACTTTAAGAATTAAAGCAAAGTATCGGAATTGTAACCAAGGACTCCATTTTTTTCACAATATCTTTATTAAAAACAGCAGCAAAGAGACTCTTATTTTCTCTTTCTAACATACCTAATATGTCTGCATTCTCCTCCCTTATATGCATTCTTAATCCCTGTTCAATACTATTGGCCAGAACCATGTGAAAACTTATTTTTTTATATGCCACCTGAACCTCCAGTAACTCTTTAAACCATTCCATCTGTTGCATAGCAGCATATTCCTCCATAGTAGGGATATGCACAACTTCTATTTCGGCATCGTAATATTCTGCTATCGCAGACAATTTTTCTATTGCAATGATATCTGAAGATTCAAAATCACTGGCGTAAGCAATCTTTTTTAACCTTTTATAACTATAATTGGGAGGAATAATTAGTGTTGGGCACAGTTTCTTATCTATTAATTTATTAGCAATATTCCCACTAAATAAACCTCGGTCAGAATGTTCATCTTTCATACCTATGACCAGCAAATCAATATTTCCTTTACTTATTCTATCAATAATTCCTTTGCTTATTGAAGTATTTTGAGCAACCTCGCATATTAGTTGATTTTTGCTTAAATTTTGGTTTAGATTTTTTATACAATAGTCTTCCAATATTTCTTTTTGCTCGATCATTGATAATTTATGTAATTGTTCAGACGACCTAATATTGGATGTTCTTACAGGTGGAATATCATATATGTGAAATACAATCAGTTTGGCTTTAAAAGTTTCGCTGATATTCTTTGCATAATTTAATGTTGAGATCGAATTTTTGGTACAATCAGTGGCATAAAGAATAGTGTCCATAACAACTCGTTTAAAGATTAAGTCAATTTACCTAATTTTAGATTTGAATAATATGATATTGGTCACAAAAGCCTACATGACTTATATCATAAAAATTAGCCTTTAACTGAACTACTTTTAAGATCCAAACTAAAAGGCAATTTATCATGGATAACAACAATAAATCAACTCAGCAAAATACCATTGGAGAAGTAAACTGGCAAGAACTTTATATCCTTACAGATCATTGGAAGTCAGATCTGAACTTCTATAAAGATGACCTCAGGTTTTTACATCATTTGATAGATAAATATATTATTTGGATTACAAAAGACGACAACCTTAACCTGGTACAAGAAATACAGAAAAATCTTTTTGAGCTTCGGAATGAAGGTATTGACTTAATGAAGGAAGTAATCACACACCAAGGCAATTTGGGACTCATGGTAGAAAATCCGGTTGAGAGTTCAAACCCACAATTTATAAAAGATCATGAAAACCTGGAGGATAAAATTTCTAAATTCGTCAAACTTTTCAGGTCCAATCGAAAAGAAGCATTTAACATAACAGAATACGTCATAGACAGTGAGGAATTACCAAATATTCTTAAAAACTAACCCTGAGTAATAATCTTTGCATATCCTCAGAAAACAGTTTTGATGATTGTATATTTTTGATGCACTAAGTAAGCACGATTAATCTTCAAAATAGAAATACTTCGTTATATTTGCACCGCAATTTTAGTAAAATGCCCACGTGGTGAAATTGGTATACACGCTACCTTGAGGGGGTAGTGTTCGAAAGGACGTGCTGGTTCGACTCCAGTCGTGGGCACAAAAAAACAGCTTCTGTTAATACAGGAGCTGTTTTTGGGTTTAAAGAATATTTATAAGCGTTTTACCCGCACATTTCTAAACCACACGCCTGCACCGTGGTCCTGCAGAGCTAAATAACCATCATTGGTTTTACCATAATCTGGATAGTCATTCCATTTACCACTATTGCGTTTTTCTACCCAGTCTTGAGAGTTTTTATCAAATTCGACGATTTTTTGACCATTGAGCCAATGTTCGGCCTTACCATTATTAAAAATAATCTTACTAGTGTTCCACTCCCCTACCGGCTTCAGGGTTTTGTTTTCATTGGCTACATTCATGGCATAATTGGCTCCGGTCTTTTGCCAATCTTCAAGAGGTTCTTCAAAACCTACATCATCCAATATTTGGTATTCCGGTCCGGTTTCATAAGGTGAGTGATATATAGTATCTTCTACCACGTGATAAAAAGCACCGCTATTGCCCCCTTTGGTTATTTTCCATTCAAAGGCAAATTCAAAGTTGTCATATGTTTCAGTACTAATAATATCACCTCCTACATCTCCACCTTCTCCAAAACATTCAATAACACCATCTTTAATTGACCAATTTGATGGAAGGGAATCCTGGTTATATCCTCTCCAGTCAGACGGTTCCATGAGTTCAATCCATTCACTGGCTACCATTTGATCTTCTTTTGCGGCAGGTGTTTCCACTATTTTCTTCTCTGTATTCTTGCAGGATCCGATTAAAAGGACCATACCAATAATCACTATACGCAGTTTCATAATCTTCAAATTTAAAGTAGTTTCATCCCAACAGGATCCCATTTTATAGCTTTGTCTAAATAATAACTGTCGTTGCATGCTAATGCAGGGGCCGCCGCACGATAACCAAAAACAGCGTCTTCAGATACAGCTTTACCTCCTCTGATAGCATCGAACCAATTAGAAAAATGATCATAATGGGCTCCTTTATAACCTTCCTCGGCTTCAAAAACAATTTCTTCCTGAGGAAGCATCTTTTTCCTAGAACCGGCCATTCCAGATTGCGACGCCTTGGCTTGTAAAAATGGATCATTGTCAAATTGCTCATTATTTCTTCTTAAAATCACCTTTCCCCACTGGACATCCATAGAACCCTCGCTACCAACAATTCTCAGATAAGTTGTTCCCGATGTACCATCAACAAAATTACAACGCAATGAAAGATTAAAGGGAGGGTGTTCTTCAGAATCGGGATAATCGAACACCCCCAGAAGAACATCTGGAACTTCCCTGCCATCTTTCCAATAGCGCAATCCGCCCGAAGAATAAATTTGATTCGGACCTTTTGATTTGGTAATAAAATGAAGGCTGGAAAAAAGATGTACAAACAGATCTCCTGACATCCCTGTGCCATAGTCTTTGTAGTTTCTCCATCTGAAAAAACGCGTAGCATCAAAAGGTCGCTTATTGGTATTCATTAAAAAGGTATCCCAATCTACAGTTTTGGGTGAAGCATCCTTGGGAATATTATATTGCCAGGCACCGGCAGGGCTTCTTCTGGCCCAAAATCCTTCGGCATAATTGATATCCCCAATTGCTCCCTGAGCCAACAATTCTTTGGCCTTTTCATTTCCAAGTGAAGACATTCCCTGACTACCCACCTGGAATACCATTCCCGTCTCATTCTGAGCTTTAATAACATCATGCCCCTCGTCTAAAGAATGGACCATAGGCTTTTCACAATAAACATGTTTACCAGCGCGCATAGCGTCTATTGAAATTTGTTTATGCCAATGATCAGGTGTTCCGATAATAACTGCATCTACATCTTTCCTGGCCAATATTTCCTTATACTGTTTGGTTGTAAATAGGTCTTTACCCCATCTTTCCCTGGCCCTTTCAAGATGACCATCATAAAGATCACAAACGGCTACTAATTTTACACCATCGTGTTTTAAGGCTGTATTGGTATCCTCTGATCCCATGCCTCCTGCACCTATAAGAGCGATTTGTATATTACTGTTCGCGCTATATTTTTTTCTACTCAAATAAGAAATATGAGGTCTTGTTCCAGCACCTATGATTGCCGGTGCGCTTGCCAAAGCCAATGTTCCGGCTCCAATTTTCTTTAAAAACTGCTTTCTGGTTTGGGTAGTTTTTTTTGACATAATATTCTCTGATTAGCGAGTCTAAATATATTCATTTATTATAGAATTTTTTAAGTTCTAGTGTCATAAACTCAAAAAAATGATTTCTTTGCCGATTAGTTCGGAAAAAATTAACGAAACTATCAAATACTTCCGCTTTTAAAATTGTAAATTTGTTTAATGATTATACGTAAATAATGAACAATGTAAAAAAATCTTTTAGTATACGGGATTTGGAAAACCTGTCCGGTATAAAAGCACATACCATCCGAATCTGGGAAAAAAGATACGGGTTATTGTCGCCAGAGCGAACCAGCACTAACATTAGGACCTATAGCCTGGCAAGTCTTCAGAAACTACTTAATATTACCTTGCTATATAAGAACGGTTATAAAATATCTAAAATTGCAAAAATACCAGAGACTGATATATCGATTGTCGTCAGGGAGATCGTGGCCAAAAACAGTACGAAAAATCATGCAATCAATGCATTTAAATTGTCCATGATTAATTTTGACCTGTCATTATTCCAAAATACATATAATAACCTGCTTTCAGAAAAGTCGTTTCGAGATATTTTCTGGGAGTACTTTATTCCATTATTAAATGAACTTGGGTTATTATGGCAGACAGATACCATTAGCCCGGCACATGAACATTTTATTACTAATTTGATTAAACAGAAGATTTACACGAGTATGGAGAAATTACAGTTAATGGAACCTACTCAACATGATAAAGTATTCGTTCTTTTTCTTCCTGAAAATGAAATCCATGAAATTGGGCTACTATTTATTAATTATGAAATTCTTCTTCGTGGTTACAAAACTATTTATCTGGGACAGACTATGCCTTTGGAAAACCTTGTAGACCTGCAAAATTATTATAATAATATATATTACTTGTCCTATTTTACAGTAGTACCAAACAAAAACAGATTAGGAAAATATATTGATGACTTTACAAAAATTATAAACCAGAAAAATTCTAATTTATGGATTCTAGGTAGGCAAATTCAACACATAAATAAAGAAAAACTTCCACCGCACATTCGTACCTTTGAATCTATTGAACAATTGTCTAAAGCATTATAAGTTACTAATAGTTGTCTAACCATGAATAGCAACAAGAAAAAAGTTGTAATCATTGGATCGGGGTTTTCATCCCTTTCTGCAGCCTGCTATCTGGCTAAAAAAGGCTTTAATGTTAGTCTTTTTGAAAAGAATGATACAGTTGGTGGAAGAGCCCGACAGCTTACTAAAGATGGATTTACCTTTGATATTGGTCCAAGTTGGTATTGGATGCCCGATATTTTTGATCGCTTCTTTGCTGATTTTGGTAAACAAACCTCAGACTATTACCAACTGGATAAACTAAGTCCGGCCTATAAAATCTTTTTTGAAGACGATATTATCACGATTGGGGATTGTATGGATAAAATTTGTGAGGAATTTGAGCGAATTGAAAAAGGAAGTTCCAGGCATCTTAAAAAATTTATCTCCAAGGCACAAAGAAATTATGATATTGCCATAAATGAAATTGTTTATCGTCCCGGGCTTTCCCCTTTGGAGTTAGTAACGAAGGATACTATAATAAGAGTAGACCAATTCTTTAAAACAATAAGTCAGGAAGTTCGAAAAAAATTTAAAAACCCAAAACTTATTTCCACACTGGAATTCCCGGTGTTATTTCTTGGAGCCAAACCGAGCAATACCCCTGCTTTCTATAGTTTTATGAATTTTGCAGATTTTGGTCTCGGAACCTGGCATCCTAAGGGAGGTATGTACCAGATAATTCTTGCAATGAAAAGTTTAGCACTGGAATTAGGGGTTACGATTCACACAGATAGTGCAGTAGATAAGATCATTGTGCGGGAGGGTAAGGCAACGGGGATATTAGTGAATTCTGAAACAATAGATGCTGATATGGTATTAAGCGGTGCCGATTATCATCATACAGAAACCTTATTGGACAGCGCTTATCGGCAATATTCTGAGAAATATTGGCAGAGAAAAACCTTTGCACCTTCTTCTTTACTCTTCTTTATAGGATTTGACAAAAAATTAGAAAATATTGAACATCATAATTTATTTTTTGACACAGATTTTGGTGAGCATGCCTCTGAAATTTATGACAATCCAAAATGGCCTACCAGGCCATTGTTTTATGCAAACTTCCCTTCAGTAACAGATAAAAGCATGGCACCCGGTAATAAGGAAACCGGTTTTTTCCTGATTCCAATAGCCCCGGGATTAGAGGATACGCCAGAACTTAGAGACCAATACTTTGATATTATATTAAAAAGATTCCAGGAACGTACTGGGCAAAGTGTAGAAAATAATATTATATTTAAAAAATCGTTTTGTGTAAATGACTTTAAAGAACAGTATAATTCTTATAAAGGAAATGCCTATGGTATGGCAAATACATTATCACAAACGGCTTTTATGAGACCAGGATTGAAGAGTAAAAAAATTAATAATCTATTTTTCACCGGCCAATTAACGGTACCCGGGCCAGGAGTTCCTCCTTCTTTAATTTCGGGAAAATTAGTTTCTGAATTAATGGAGAAATATAATTAATAGTTAGTAAATGAAAGCAATTTTCGATCATATTTCCTTTGAATGCAGCAAAATTGTAACCCAATCTTACAGTACCTCCTTTTCGCTCGCTGCAAAAATGTTATCCTCTTCCATAAGGAGTGACATTTACAATATATATGGTTTTGTTAGATGTGCTGACGAAATAGTAGATGCCTTCCATGACTATGACAAAGAAACATTGTTCAACAAATTTGAAGAGGATCTTGAGACAAGCTTAAAAGACAAAATAAGCCTTAATCCTATACTAAATGCCTTTCAACATACTTACCATAAATACAAAATTCCACATCATTTGGTTAGTTCATTTATGAAAAGTATGAGAATGGATCTCAATAAAAGCGTGTACAGTACGGAAGCAGAATTTAAAGAATACATTTATGGATCTGCCGACGTTGTAGGTCTAATGTGTCTTCGTGTTTTTGTAAAAGGGGACGATGATCGCTATGAAACCCTTAAAGATTCTGCCATGGCTTTGGGGTCGGCGTTTCAAAAGGTTAATTTTCTCAGAGACCTCAAGGCAGATTATGAACATTTAAACCGTTCTTATTTTCCAAATACGAACCTCCTGGAATTAGATGAAAAGTCCAAATTAAGGATTGTTGAAGAAATTAAAGCAGATTTTAAAATGGGGTATGATGGAATAGTTCAACTTCCTAATGAGGCAAAATTTGGTGTTTATACAGCCTATAAATATTACTATAAGTTGCTGCGCAAATTACAAAAAACGCCATCAATGGAAATTAAAAACGCCAGAATACGGGTGCCTAATTATCAAAAATTCGGACTTCTTGCCAAGTCCTATGTAAATTATAAACTGAACTTATATTAACATGAAAATTGTAATTTGGACCCTTATTTTCCTAGCTACTTTTGGTTTCATGGAATTTATGGCCTGGTTTACTCACAAGTACATAATGCATGGTTTTTTATGGAGCTTACACAGTGACCACCATAAAAAAGATCATGATTCCTGGTTTGAACGAAATGATGCTTTTTTTATTTTTTATGCGGTTGTTAGTATGACCTTCTTTTATTTGGCTACATATACCTCCTTTTGGTACGGTTGGCCTTTAGGCTTTGGTATCATGGCCTATGGTGCTGCGTATTTCACGGTTCATGATATTTTCATTCATCAGCGCTTTAAAATTTTCAGAAATGCGAATAACTGGTATGCCAAAGGTGTGCGGAGGGCACATAAAATGCATCATAAGCATATAGGTAAAGAAGATGGAGAGTGTTTTGGTATGTTGATTGTTCCTTTTAAGTATTTTAAGAAATAAATGGTCTTAATTTAATCTCCAGTATAATAGTCAATTCGTAAGTTTTCGCAATTTTTCCATTATTTTAATAAACCATCCAATAAAATACGAACGCTTTCTGCGTTCCAATCAGCAGATCCTGTCTCTGCTACAACTATATTCCCTTTTTTATCAATAATAAATGTTGTTGGCAAAGCTGCAGAATATAGGGTTTTTGGTGTAAAGCCAGATTCGAAATAAACTGGTAAATTATAATCTTTCTTCATTATGAAGTTAGACACCTTTTCTTTTTTATCCCTGGCAATAAATAAAAATGTGACGTTTTCCCCATAAGCGTCATATAACAGTTGTAAATCGGGCATTTCTGCAACACAAGGTGGACACCAGGTAGCCCAGAAATTAATAAATATAACATCTCCCTTGTAATCTATGAGATTCACCGTATTACCTTTTAAATTCACCAGTTTAAAATCATAATCCTCTAAAAACTGCTGAGCTCTCTCTTCAACAGGAACAGGATTGTGAGATATTAACCTGTTAAGATATACTTTGGCATGAAAACCTACCGGCGTAAAAAAATAAAGCGCCAATAATAGAATAATAGCAATATTTACAAACTGGGTCCTTTTTAATTTCACTTCTAATTTATTAGTTCATTGAGAAGGTTATAGATCGTTTTATTATCCCAATCGGCAATTCCTACTTGTTTTACCCTAATATAGCCTTTTTTATCAATTATATATGACGATGGCGGCTCAAGAATAGTTAAGGGGCTTCTCTCACCAATAATAAGATAGGTTACCGGAAAAGTAAATTTATTTTCATTCATAAACTCTTTTACGGGAGGTCTCTCTTCATCAGTTATAATATAGAAATCAACCTTATCCTTATATTTATCATATAGATTCTGTATACTTTTGAGTTCAGCTGCACAGGGTAATCGCCATGAAGCCCAGAAATTTATAAAAACTACATTCCCTTTGGATTTTTCAAAATTGAAGAACTCCCAATTCGCATTTTTTAACTTCCAGTTATAATCTGTTATTTGTTGTTGTTCGCCAACTTCACTTACCTCCGGTCGAAAGGAAAATATTTGGTTCAATAAAATTTTTGCATGATACCCAAGCGGGGTCACGAAAAAAGAAAGCACGAAAGCCATGAATAGTACATTTAGTATGGTTCTCCTACTTACTTTCATTTTATTACGGTTTGACAAAACTAAATAACTCCCGAGAAATATCGGGAGTTACTTTACTTAATTTCAGATGCAATTTATGCCGCATTATCCTTCTTTATTACATTAAGAGCAGAACCTTCACGGAACCATTCAATCTGCTGCAGATTGTAGGTGTGTTTCGTTTCGATTAAATCCTTGGATCCGTCCGCATGTACAACTTCAATAATCAATGGTTTATCCGGAGCAAACTCTTTAATATCAATGAAGTTAAAGGTATCATCTTCCTGGATAAGGTCATAGTCACTTTCTTTAGCAAAAGTCAATGCTAGCATCCCCTGTTTTTTCAGATTGGTTTCGTGAATACGGGCAAACGATTTTACAAGGACCGCTGCTACCCCTAAATGTCTGGGTTGCATAGCCGCATGTTCACGGGAAGATCCTTCACCATAATTGTGATCACCAACTACAATGGTCTTTATACCCTTGGCCTTATACGCTCTCTGTGTGTCTGGTACGCCACCATATTCTCCACTAAATTGGTTTTTTACAAAATTGGTTTTTTTATTAAAAGCATTTACTGCCCCTATTAATGTATTATTAGCAATATTATCGAGGTGACCTCTGTATCTGAGCCATGGACCAGCCATTGAAATATGGTCTGTAGTACATTTACCAAATGCTTTAATAAGAAGCTTCATGTTTTGAAGACTATCGGCAGAGATAGGCACAAAAGGTTCTAAAACCTGAAGCCTCTCAGAATCCTTTGCTACTACTACTTCAATTCCACTACCATCTTCATCAGGTGCCAGGTACCCTGCATCATCAACCTCAAACCCTTTTGGAGGTAATTCAATTCCCTCGGGTTCTTTTAATTTAACTTCCTTTCCATCTTCATTTATTAGTGTATCGTTCATGGGGTCAAAATCTAACCTTCCCGAAAGCGCAATGGCTGCTACCATTTCTGGAGAACCCACAAAGGCATGTGTATTGGGATTACCATCGGCCCTTTTAGAAAAATTTCGGTTAAAAGAATGTACAATAGTATTTTTCTCGTCCCCTTTGAGATCACTTCTGTCCCATTGACCAATACAAGGACCACATGCGTTGGTAAAAATAGTTGCCCCCAGATTTTCAAATATCTGCAATAAACCGTCACGTTGCGCTGTAAACCTGATTTGTTCTGATCCTGGATTAATTCCAAAATCAGACTTAGGTTTTATTTTATTGTCCACGGCCTGTTTTGCAATAGATGCAGCCCTGGTTAAGTCTTCATAGGAAGAATTAGTACAAGACCCAATAAGCCCCCAGTCAACCTGTATAGGCCAATCATTTGTCCTGGCTTTAGGGCCTAGTTCACCAACAGGTGTTGCCAAATCTGGTGTAAAAGGACCGTTAAGATGTGGTCTCAGATCATTTAAATTAATTTCTATAAGTTCATCGAAGTACTTTTCTGGCTCTGCATAGACCTCTGAATCTGCTGTCAGATAGTCCTTTACCTCATTTGCAGCATCCGCAATATCACTTCTGTCTGTTGCACGAAGATATCTTTCCATAGAGGCATCATAACCAAAGGTGGAGGTAGTAGCCCCTACTTCTGCACCCATATTACATATTGTACCCTTGCCGGTACAAGAAAGATTCTTAGCACCTTCTCCAAAATATTCTACAATTGCTCCGGTTCCTCCTTTTACAGTTAGAATACCAGCAACTTTTAAGATCACATCCTTAGCGGAAGTCCATCCAGAAATCTTACCTGTAAGCTTAACACCAATTAATTTTGGAAACTTAAGTTCCCAGGCCATACCTGCCATAACATCAACGGCATCTGCTCCTCCAACACCTATGGCTAACATTCCCAAACCTCCTGCATTTACAGTATGTGAGTCTGTTCCTATCATCATACCGCCCGGAAAAGCATAGTTTTCCAAAACCACCTGATGAATAATTCCAGCTCCTGGCTTCCAAAAACCTATACCGTATTTATTAGAAACCGATTCTAAAAAGTTGAATACCTCGGCACTTGTGCTATTGGCAGTTCTTAAATCAATAGCCGCCCCGCTCTTAGCCTGGATTAAATGATCGCAATGAACCGTAGTGGGAACTGCGACCTTGGGTTTGCCTGCCTGCATGAATTGCAGAAGTGCCATCTGAGCGGTGGCATCCTGACATGCCACTCTATCCGGTGCAAAATCTACGTAATCCTTACCTCGTTTAAAAGCTTTTGTAGGTGCCCCCTCCCAAAGATGAGCATATAATATTTTCTCGGAAAGTGTTAATGGTCTTCCAACTATATCACGAGCCTTGTCAATATGTTCAGCTATATTGGCGTAAGCCCCTTTAATCATGTCAATATCAAATGCCATTGGTTTGAGTTTTTTCTGTTATTTGAATTCCGTAAAATTAGTAAAATACGCGTGGTAAAGGAAATTTTTAGAATAGGATTATATATTTAATGTGCTTATAAGATCACTTTATTTTTCAATCCTTCCTACCTTGAGAAAAACAGGAAATCGGATTTCCTTTTTTTCATTCTCATTCCACTTGTTTCTCAGGCTGTTAATCAATTCTGTAACGGGGTTATAACCGTTATGGGCTTTCATAAAGTTTTGAACACTGGACCATGTATTTAAATATCCTTCCAATTGTTTTAAATCCCAATTATACTCCATTACTATTGCGCGGTCTTTATTAAGTTGTTTAAAATTAAATGGAATTGTCTCATAGGCATTATCTACATATTTCCTTTCTACATTCCAATATGACGCAATGGTATCTTTATAAAAGAGATTCATAAAATGATCGATTGGGGAAGTAATTTTGATAAGTCCATAACCCCAAATGGCCAAAATGGCTCCATTCTTAGCAACTCTTTGCACTTCACTTTGAAATTCTTCAAAATCAAACCAATGGATAGCTTGGGCCACTGTGATCAGATCAAATTGATCATCCTCAAACCCAGTTTGTTCCGCTCTTACTTTTTTGTAAACTATATTCTTTCGCTTTTCAGCACTATCCAGTTGATTCTGACTTATGTCCGTTGCAAAGACCTTTACAAAATGCTTTGAAAGTTCAACAGCAACCTGTCCGTTACCAGTACCACAGTCCCAGCAGTTATCCTTTGTATTAACGAATTGTAAAATTTCCGAATAAAGTTCCGCGGGATAGGAAGGTCTATACTTTTTATAGGATTCAGACTGATGCGAAAAATGATCATGTACCTTCTTCATAGAATGTCCATGATATTATGTTAAAGAAGTTTATTTACGATATCTTCTTCTGAGATACCTTCGGCCTCTGCCTTATAATTCTTTATTATTCTATGTCTGAGAATTCCCATTGCCACCGCTTGCACGTCTTCTATATCCGGGGAGAACTTGCCATTAATGGCAGCGTGGGCCTTGGCCCCTAAAATGAGATTCTGAGAAGCTCGTGGTCCGGCACCCCAATCCAGGTATTGTTTTACATAATCCGAAGAAGTCTCTAATCCCGGTCGGGTGCTGCTTACCAATTTTACCGCATAATCCACAACATTATCCGGAACGGGTATTCTTCTAACCAAATGCTGAACTTCTAAAATCTCCTCTGCATTCATTAAGGAATTCACCTCAGGAAATTCATCATTGGTAGTTGTTTTTACTACTTGTGTTTCTTCCTCAACAGATGGATATTTTAATTCTATGGCAAACATAAATCGATCCAGCTGCGCTTCCGGAAGGGGATAAGTGCCTTCCTGTTCAATAGGGTTTTGTGTGGCGAGAACAAAATATGGCCGGGAAAGTTTATGTTGTACTCCTGTTATTGTTACTGCCCTTTCCTGCATAGCCTCCAAAAGAGCTGCTTGCGTTTTAGGTGGTGTTCTATTAATCTCATCTGCCAGAATTATATTGGCAAAAATAGGGCCCTTAATAAATTTGAAATTCCTATTCTGATCTAATATCTCACTTCCTAAAATATCACTGGGCATCAGGTCAGGGGTAAACTGTATTCTTTTAAAGTCGAGCCCCAAAATACGGGCAATTGTATTTACCATTAAGGTTTTGGCTAATCCGGGAACACCAATTAGCAAGGAATGACCCCCTGTATAGATAGATAGAAGAATTTGGTCTATTACCAGGTCCTGGCCTACAATTATCTTAGCTATTTCTTTTCTTAAAGCCTTATGTTTGGCCACTAAATTGTTGATTGCTGTAACGTCAGACATCCGGCTATTCCTTTACCCATTTATTGGCGAATTCACAATCTCCATTATCTCCTCCAACACTTACATAAGTATCTGAAATATGATCATTAAGCCATTTCCTAATAGTAGTAAACTGCTTATCTCTTAGTGCAAGTTCCTGAATTTTAATATAGTCCTGGCCAAAATTTGCCTCGTGCTCATCATATCTATTAGAAACCATCAAAATCTTATACCTGGGAGGACCCCCGTTTGGATCCTGTTCCAGAGTAGGTTGTGATATTTCGTTGTCTTTTAAGTTCCTTACCTGATTATATAGTGATGGATCCATCTTAGTAAGTTCAAAATGCGAATCAAAATTAATAGGATTTCTTAATAACCCTCCGTCAAACTTAGTTTCTTTTTCATCTGAAAAATTCAATGCCGCTTCGGCGAATGTATATTTATCTTCCATTAGCTGCTTTCTTATGGTATCTAACTCAACTCTGGCCTTATCAATAGAAGATTGAGGTATCTCTGGTTGCAACAGAATATGACGCAAGTCCAGTTCCTGGCCTCTTATCTTTTCAATATATATAATATGGTACCCAAAAGTAGTTTCAAATGGTTCGGAAATTTCTCCCTGGCGCAAACTAAAAGCCACATCCTTAAATTCTTTTACAAAAGGTGTTTCCCTTGTCATGCTATAAAAACCACCTTTGGACTTGGAGCCTGGATCCTGTGAATATAAAATTGCTTTTACGCTAAAACTGGCATCATTATCTTCACAATCTGCCTTTATTTCATTTAACTTATTAATTGTTTTTTGTTTTTCCTCTTCAGGAATTTCAGGTATCTTAACTATCTGTGAAATTTCAAGTTCTGCGCCAAAAATAGGTTTTTCATCCTCGGGAATTTTATTAAAAAATTGTCTTACTTCCTCCGGTGTAACTTCAATTTCACTGATAATTTTTTGTTGCATTTTCTCCGATAGCATTCTCAACTTATTAATATTGTACAATTCTTCCCGGAAATCTTCAACACTTTCTTTGCTGTAAAAATTAAGAACTTTTTCCATAGAACCTACCTGTTGCACCAATTGTTGCATCTGACGGTCACTGGTAGAATTTACCTCATCATCAGACACCAAAATACTGTCCTGCACTGCTTGATGGGCATATAAACGGTCTTCCATTAATTTTCCCAATAAACCACAGTGCGTAATATCGTCCATAGCAGCTCCCTGGCTACGCAAGTCTATCAGCGTTTTTTCAATATCGGAATCCAGAATCAGGTAATCCCCTACTACCGCCGAAATCCCATCCAGCTTTATTTTCTTAAATGTGTTTACCGTATCCTTTTTTACTTCAATATCAGCTACCAGAACAGTTTCTGGCGGTTCTATTTGAGTATCAGGGATAGAATCATATTCCTGTGCTTGTACACTGACAAAAACGATAAAAAAGAATAAAACGCATAGTATGCTATTCCTGTTTGTCATACACTTCAAATACTTTTTCCTTAGTTGCTTCATCTATAATTTCTGTTTCCAGTTTTCTTATGTAGTCTAATTTTCTTCTATTAAGAAGTACCTGTCTTATGGTAGGTTCGATGAATGAGAGTGGCGCAATTTCATTAGCGCCAAGCACATCGTTTATCTTTGTCAAATATACCCCCATTGCATCCTCTAATTCAAAAAATTGTGATTTTTTTAAGTATCTGTCTTCATTATCACTATTCAAAGGAGGTATTTCTTCAATCACCCGCGAGGCAGGAACCCAAAGTGAGTCATTAAAATTTAGTTTTTTAAATTGCACCCCTATGGAATCCAAATATCTAATGTCTTCCTGATTAAATCGCTTTAAGCTCTCTGTCACTTCTTTTGTATTAAGAAATTGTAAGGGTAATTCAATAAACCTGAGTTTAACAATTTTTTCCTTGAGCTTAAAATTCTCTTTCTCTTCTTCGTAAAACCTGCTTAATTCTTCCTGAGAGATTACCGTATCCTTTACCTGATTAACCAAAGCCTCTTTATAGGCCCTGGTATATAGATCTGTGCGGTAATTAGAGACCAATTGTTCAAATTCTGCAATCTTTTCATCGGGTAAATTAATCTTGGCTTTTCCCAGGAGTATCTGTTTTGTTGCCCAATTATTTATGTAATTGGTAACCATAGATGCACTATCCTGTTTTGTAATATTATCACCAAGAACAGCT
>CBDTVT010000062.1:0-15274 GCA_965364275.1 uncultured Eudoraea sp.
CGGATGTCATTAATTTTTTTTGAACTTCAATTAAACCTTTATGAATGCCCGGGGGCAAAGGAGGGGAATATTAAAAAAATGATAATATGAAAAATTGTTTTAAAAAACTGAATTTTACAGGATTATTGCTTTTGGCAATTGTATTAAATGTTTCCTGTAACAAAGAAGAATCTCCGGAAATTATTGAAACCGGCGAAACAGAAACTTTTGAGGTGGCACAACTTCAGGCCAGTGACGAATCTGAATTAATTTCTGAGGAAATCTTAAACATTGGAGAGGATGTTTATACTACCGATGAAATCCAAGGTACCTCCAAGGGTTCTTACAATTCAGATTATTTGCCAGATTGTGTAACAATTACTACTGTGGTGACTAGTACCAGTAAAGAAAAAACTATTGATTTTGGCGAGGGATGTGAATTACCCAATGGGAATTTTTTAAGTGGTATTATTAAACTGAGTTATCTTAAGGACATGGAGATGGCTACGAAAACACTTAGTTTTTCACTTGAGAACTTTACATTTAATGAGGTATCTGTTGAGGGAAGTGCTACTTTAGAGCGTATGCGTTCCAATGAAAATGGAAATCCACAGTCAGATGCGGTTGCCAATTTTACCGGAGAATGGCCAGATGGTGCTGCTGCCAGTTTCACTGGAAACAGGACCAGAGAATGGATTGAAGGTTTTGGAAGCGGATTCTGGGGCGATAACGTTTTTCTTATCTCAGGTAAGGGTACTTACACAGGGAAATTTGATAATGTATTCGTTAAAGAAACCCTTAGCCCGCTAAGAAGAGAATTGTCTTGTAGATTCCTGGTGAGCGGAATACTTCAAATTTCACGTAATGATGCAACGGTGAGCCTTGATTTTGGAGATGGTAGTTGCGATTCTAAGGGCATTCTTACTTACCCTAATGGAGAATCTGAGGAAATATTTTTAAGAAGGTTTAAGAATTAAAAAACCTATAAATGATTAATAATAGCCCTGGCTTTTAAAGTTCAGGGCTTTTTTATTCTCTAATAGCAGTATTCTGAATAAGATCTATATAAAGGTTAATATTCTTTTTTAGATCCCTTCTATGAGAAATAAAGTCTAAAAAGCCATTTTCCAAAACGAATTCTGCAGTTTGAAAACCTTTTGGGAGATCCTTCCCTGTGGCTTCTTTAACAACTCTCGGTCCTGCAAAACCAATCAATGCACCAGGTTCAGAAATATTAATATCTCCCAGCATGGCATAGGAAGCAGTTGTACCGCCGGTAGTAGGATCTGTACACAGAGAAATATATGGAATTTTGGCTTCAGCTAACTGCGCTAATTTTGCAGATGTTTTGGCAAGTTGCATTAATGACAAAGCAGCCTCCATCATTCTGGCTCCACCAGATTTGGATATCATCACAAAAGGAATTCCCTTTTTAATGGAATGATCTATACCACGTGCAATTTTTTCACCAACAACACTTCCCATGGATCCTCCTATAAAACTAAAATCCATACAACAAACAACCAGATCCTTACCCACAGATTTGCCTACAGCTGTTCTTACTGCATCTTTCAAACCTGTCTTTTTTTGGGCGGCCTTCAATCTATCAGAATATTTCTTGGTGTCCTCAAATTTTAGAGGATCTTTGGAAGTTAACTTGGCATCTAACTCCAGAAATTTGTTGTCGTCAAATAAAATTTCGAAATATTCTTTGCTGCCAATTCTAACATGATAATCATCTTCAGGACTAACATAATAATTTTTGGCTAATTCTTCAGATTCAACAATCTTACCGGTTGGGGATTTATACCATAAGCCTTTGGGTGTATCTTTTTTCTGCTCAGTTGCAGTTTGTATACCCTTTTCTGTTCTTTTGAACCAAGCATTCATTGGAATGTAATTTAATAAAAGTTACCTACAAGGTATTAATATTGTTTAGATCTTCAAAAGCTTTTTTTAATCTAGCAACAAATGTCTTTTCTCCTTCTCGAAGCCAAACTCTTGGGTCGTAGTATTTTTTATTAGGTTGGTCGGCACCATCCGGATTCCCAATCTGCGATTGTAAAAAAGCCGATTTACCCTGGATGTAATCCCGAATACCTTCCATGAAAGCATATTGTAAATCGGTATCAATATTCATCTTTATCACTCCATATCCAATAGCTTCACGTATTTCCTCAACGGTGGAGCCAGAGCCACCATGGAAAACAAAATCTATGTGATTATGTTCAACACCGTAATTTTTAGTTATATACTCCTGAGAATTTCTGAGAATTTTGGGAGTTAACTTTACATTTCCCGGTTTGTAGACGCCATGTACGTTTCCAAATGCCGCAGCAATAGTGAACCTGGGGCTTATTTTGGATAATTCTTCATATGCATAAGCCACTTCTTCGGGTTGAGTATATAATTTGGAATCATCAACATCTGAATTATCTACGCCATCTTCCTCTCCTCCGGTAATTCCCAATTCAATTTCAAGAGTCATATCCATTTTGCTCATTCTTTCCAAATATCCTTTACAGATAGCAATATTTTCCTCAATGGGTTCTTCAGATAAATCTATCATATGAGAACTAAAGAGGGATTTTCCTGTTTCTGCAAAATGTATTTCGCTTGCGTCCAGTAATCCATCAATCCATGGCAACAATTTTTTAGCGCAATGATCTGTATGAAGAATAACCGTCGCTCCATAAGCCTCCGCTAACTGATGTATATGTTTTGCCCCAGCAACCGCTCCTTGTATGGCGGCAAGCTGACCTTCATTGGACAAACCTTTTCCCGCATTAAATTGAGCTCCACCGTTTGAAAATTGTATAATCACAGGTGAGTTTAATTCTGCTGCAGTTTCCAGCACTCCATTAATCGTATCCGAGCCTGTGACATTAACCGCCGGAAGAGCAAATCCTTTTTCCTTGGCATAATTAAAAATATGTTGAACTTGGTCACCGGTGGCAACTCCTGGTTTAATTGAATGCGACATAATTTTTGGGTCTGTTAGATTTTTATGAGATGTGGCAAATGTAGTGAAATAATTGAAGGTCTAAAAAGGATAGTTTATACCAATTTGGAATACTGCGTTTGCGAAATTATAATCGCGAAACCATCTTTGGCTAGGTAGTTCTGCTGGATTATAGGTTTTAAAGCCCATATCAAGGCGAAATACGAAATAGGTGAAGTCATATCTTAACCCCATTCCTGTTCCAAGGGCTATTTCAGATAAGGATTCAAAGCCTTGAAATACTGCGGCAGGATCCTCCACATTATCCCAAACATTCCAAATATTCCCGGCATCAGCAAAAATAGCACCCTTAAAATTTCCAGCGATAGGAAATCGATACTCCAAATTAAGTGCAATTTTCATGTTAGCTTCATTAAAATCATTAATATTATCGGTAGATCCTGGACCGAGGGAATAAGGAAACCAAGCTCTGTTATCATTGGACCCTCCACCAAAATAACTACGAACAAACGGTACGCTATTAGAGTTTCCATAGGGTATGGCTATGCCCAAAAAGCTTCGGAAGGCAAGTACATTGGACCTGGATAGATCCCAATGTTTTATATAATCAAATTCCGTTTTTATATACTGGGAAAAAGGAACGCCAAAGACGGTGCGATCTCCATTTTCATTTTTATCAAATTCTATAATGTTGGAAATTCCTGACAATAGAACTCCAGCGCTTTCAACTTTGAATCGGAAAGAATAAAAACTATTGTCATTTATGTTGGACCTGCTACTCTTATTAAAGGTATAGTTGCTGGCAAAAATAAGATTGTTTTCCGTTAACCTAATTCTTCGTTCCTCTATGCTAGCCACATCGTCAAAATCTTCTGGAGCTGAAGGTACGTCAACATTCAAAATGGCATCAGTAAAACCCGTGGTACCCTCAGGAATAATTAGTGTAGGGCCACCTGATGGTTCAGGCATAACATAAAAGTCCTGTAAAGTGGGATCATCCGCATAATCCACAGCAATATCATTCAATCTCTCAAAGGTGCTTTGATATACGTTATAAAAACGATCAGGATTAAGATTATTTACAAATTGAATGTTTAATAATTCTACGTTATTTTTATTTAAATTGTCCGTAGCCCAGTTATATGCTAATATGGTATTGAAAGTCTGTTTGTCAAGGCCAATATTTTTCTGAAAACTTGTGCCTATAGAAACTCTGGACTGAGGTAGTTTATAGGATGGAATTATCTTCTTCCAGTTAAAAAATGGAAACCATATTCGAGGGAAAGTAATGTTGACATCAGCGCCCACTTCTGAAAAGAAATTCTCCGTAGCAGTTTCATCACTTAACAAACCAAAAGTACCCCCAACTGACAAACTCAGAGTTTCCGCACCACGGAAAATATTTCGTGAGATAAGGGCAGTACTAAAACCGATGCCTAATGATCTAATATTAGAGTGGGTAAGATCAAAATCAAAAGCCCATGAGAATTTTGGTCTTATTGCTAAAAAAATGTCTGCAGTAAGTTTAGATTGCGTACTATCCTCTGTAAAAAGTATATTGGGATATTTAAATGTATTTAAATTGGTAATTCGTCTATAAGTACGAATTTTATCGATGTCTCTGTAAAGACTATCCTTTTCCAGGAATATAGCATCTGCTAATGCCTTAGGCTTATATCGAAGTTTATCATTGTAATAAATAGTATAATTGTCATATTCAATTGATTTTAAATCAGACTTATCCCTATTGAAACCATAATCTGGATAAATGTTGATTTTGTCTAAGCGAAAGACTTTATATTCTGAAGTTGTTATAATACTATCTCCCCGTTTTCTAAGGTTACCAATGTTAAGTTCTACGCTCATTTTTTGATCGTCGTTAGCCCTCGTAGTATCTCTTAGAATATCATAAGCTATGGAACTTTCCTGGAAATTATATACTCCTGTATTTCTAAAAAGATCTGAAAGTCTTTTCCGCTCATTATTAAAATCCGTAAGATCAAACTGCTTGCTATTTTTAATAAAGGATTTATCCTCATTAAGGATATAGATAGAATCAATGGCCATAGAGGTTATATTTCTGGTAATCGAATCAACTATAAATGGTTTTCCTAGCGCAATCTTATAATTTATTTCAACTCTTTGCTTTTTTTTTGTACTATCTATTTCATAGGAAGAGGTGTTGTTAAAATACCCCTTGCTTCCGTAAAAGATGCTCAAACGTTCCAGCGATTTCTCAGTCTTTAAGGTGTCTACTATGGAAGGAGGTTCACCAATCTTTTTAAGCCAATCACTATACCCTTTTACCAAAAAGGATTCACCTAATCGGTTAACTTGCTTCTGTGATAATATATTCACAAGTCTTTTCTCTCTGTTTTCTTTTCTATGAAGCCAGGCTTGGAAAGATGAATCGGGATCTTTTTTAGCTAAATTGTAGAGGTTAAGCCCTAAAGGATAACCCAATAAGGTACTGTTAGGTTCTTGCAGGACAAGACTTCGAATATCTTCACTTTTGATTTTTTCACTATTTACGAAGATGTTATTCTTAGTTAATAAAAGTTCATCATCCTCAACCCTTTTTAGTGTATTACAGGAAGCAAATGCGACAATAAGCAAGAATAAACCTATTTTTGCAATATTCTTTTCGTAACTCCGAAGGGTCTTCATAGAAGCCAAAAATACATTATTTGAATGGTTGTTAAAAGTCAATTAAAATTTATAAAAAGCTTATATCAAAAAAAGTACCGAATTCAAAACGGACTTTTTGTGGTAGAAGGAAAAAAGGTCGTTTCAGAGCTTTTAAATTCTAAATTTAAGACACATAGTATCTACAGTTCTGATCCCGAATTTAAGACAAAAAACAAAGAAGAAGTTCACTATATTTCAGAAAAGGATCTAACAAGAATAAGTTCTCATAAAAGTCCAAATAAAATATTGGGAATATTTGAAATTCCTGCACCGGCAGCCATTGATTATTCTGATTGGGTTGTTGTTTTGGATGCTATACAGGATCCGGGAAATTTGGGAACCATCATAAGGTTATGTGACTGGTTTGGAATATTGCATTTGGTTTGCTCCCCTGATACGGTAGATTGTTATAACCATAAAGTCTTACAAGCAACTATGGGTTCTATTGCCAGAGTAAATATTGTGTATACCGATATTGCCGTACTGCTTGAAGAAAATAAAAATCTTGCTTATGGTACGTACATGAATGGGAAACCTGTGTACTCTGCAAATCTTCCTGAAAAAGGGTTTTTAATATTGGGTAATGAAGGCAAGGGCATATCGGAGAAAGTAGGACTTCGGATAGATAAAGAAAACAGAATAGGGATCCCCCAATATGGAAAAAAAACTACCGAAAGTTTAAATGTAGCGACTGCCACAGCCATTTTTTTAAGTGAAATTAGAAGAGGCGAAAGCTAAACGATTTAAAGGATAAGATCCGGTAGAAGAAAAATACCAATGCCATTAATACGCTTTTACCTATTCAAAAGTAAAATTCACGAAAATCCCTCTGGTTTTCAAGGCATCTATATTACCGGTCCAAGGACTGTTTGGGTCATTATCAGGAACAAGTTCATTACTGAGTGCAAAGATTCCCCTAATAGATGGAGAAAATTTAAAATATTCTGTATAAAAATCAATGCCAAAACCAATTTCCCAGTTATAGAGTGTTTTTGTCATTCGAAAAGTACCACTGCTATTATCATCAAGACTATCCTCATTACTTCCCAAATTTAAAGAAGCAGATACACCACCAATAATATAAGGTTTCCAGTTGCCAAATCTTCGGGCACTTATTTTTAAAAGTAAAGGAAAATTGATATAAGTAGATTTTACTTCTCTTAGTGCATCATTTTCACTTGCAAACCCGGTAAAACCCAAAGTTCGATTGGCGTAAAATAATCCGGGCTCAAAGCGAAGGTCTAAAAATTCGTTAATCCTCATTTCGCCTATCAGACCTACATTGAAGCCAATAGATTTATCTACCAAGACATCATCCAAGTCGTTCTTGTATTCAAATTTGAAGTCATATTGATTAAATCCGAGAAAATATCCCCAATTTAAAAATGCCTTATCTTCATTTTCAAGATTTATGATGGGTTTTTCTTTAAATTGAGCATGTATTGGACTAGTAACCAGCATTAAGAAACCTATCAGAAAAAATAAGATATATTTCATTCTTCTATTTTGTAGCTATATATATAGATGCCACTCCAAATGTCTGTGGCTTGTTCTCCATAGCTATAAACCCAATTTTCCCTAAAATATTGTTGAAGGCCGGGCCGTAAGGGAAAACTGCTGCAGATTCCGAAAGATAGGCGTAAGCAGAGCGGTCATTGGAGAAAAGTTTGCCAATTAAAGGGAGGATGTTTTTAGTATAAAACCTATACCCTTGCTTAAAGGGAGATTTGGTAGGTACGGAAGTCTCGAGAACCACGAAGGTACCGGAAGGTTTTAAAACACGATATATCTCTGATAAACCTTTTTCAAGATTTTCAAAATTCCGAACTCCAAACGCCACAGTAACTGCGTCAAAGCTGTGGTCTTCAAACGGAAGGTTTTCACTGTCTCCAACAATCATTTTAATAGTAGCATTTAGACCCTTTTCTGAAACCTTCTTTTTCCCAACCTCCAGCATTCCCTTAGAAATATCCAAACCTATTATTTGTTCTGCTCCTGTTTTAACCAAGTTAATAGCCAAATCTCCTGTTCCGGTTGCTATGTCCAGGATATTTTTTGGATTTTTCTTCTTTAAAATTTTTACTACCCTTTTTCTCCATTTAATATCTATACCAAAAGAAATTACACGATTTAAGCCGTCATAGCTGCCGGAAATTGTATCAAACATTTGTGTGACCTGTTCTTTTTTTCCAAGTGTAGATGTCTTATAAGGTTTTACTTTTTTGGACATAAGGTAAATTTCGGGCAAAGATAGTATAAAGCCTGTTTCGAGAATGGGTGTTAATAGAGATAATCCAAATTGATTCAATGTCCATTTTTGGATGTTAAGTTAGACATTAATCAAAATAAATTTGCGTAATTTTGCCATTGCAAACTTTGCAAATAGAGCGTACATGAGCTTCATTGGCTTATATTATATAAAAATAGCTCCTTTACGCAACATTCGGACTCTTGATAATTAATAAAGACTAAAGATGAGAATTATTATTGCGGGGGCAGGTGAAGTAGGTTTTCATTTGGCAAAACTTTTATCTTATGAATCCCAGAACATTACTTTGATTGATTCCAACAAGGAAAGTTTAACCTATGCAGACACTCATTTGGACATAAAAGTACTAAAAGGTGATGCAACTTCAATTTCTGTATTAAGTGACGCCAAAGTTGAAAGTTCTGACCTGGTAATTGGCGTAACTTCTTCTGAAACAACAAATATTACCCTTTGTTTATTAGCTAAACAAATGGGGTGTAAAAAAACGATTGCAAGAATTTCAAATATTGAATTCATAGATAACAAGGAACTGATTAAATTTTCTGAAATGGGAATTGATGAGTTGATCTCGCCTGAAGAACTGGCCGCCACAGAAATTCAACTTTTACTAAATCAATCCGCTTTTTTTGACACCTACGAATTCGAGGCAGGGGCATTAATGATGGTTGGTGTTACCTTGCTTAAGGACGCCCCGTTCATTGGCAAATCCGTCAAAGATGCAGCAAATATATTTCCTGGATTACATTTTATGCCTATTGCCATGCAACGTGTTGGAACCCAGTTTACACTTATCCCCAGAGGCGATACTGTTTTTAAAGACAAGGACCAGGTGTATTTTGTAATTGACAAAGAAGGTGTAGATGACCTTTATAAGCTAGCCGGTAAAAAGAAGCAAGAAATAAAAAATGTAATGATTTTAGGTGGTAGCAAAGTTGGTTTTAATGCAGCCCGAGATCTTTGTGCCAAAAAATTTAATGTAAAATTAATAGAAAAAAACAAAGAAAGGGCTTTTGATATATCTGATAGTCTACCAAATGTACTGGTAATAAATGGCGATGGTAGGAATGTGGAGTTATTGGATGAAGAAAGTTTGGAATCTATGGATGCATTTATTGCGGTTACCGGAAATTCTGAAACTAATATTATGTCTTGTCTGATGGCAAGATCCAAGAATATCAAAAAAACCATTGCTCTCGTAGAAAACATGGACTACTTTCAACTCTCGCAGTCCATTGGTGTTGATACTTTAATTAATAAGAAATTACTCGCTGCTAATAATATCTTTAGGTATATAAGAAGGGGTGAGGTTGTAGCTCTAACGCGATTAAATAACCTAAATGCCGAAATCCTGGAATTTGAAGTAAAAGCTACCTCAAAGGTAAATGGGCAAATTATACGTGAATTAGAATTTCCAAGGGCGGCAATTATTGGTGGGATTGTAAGAGATGGAATAGGAAATATTGCCTTGGGAGATTTTAGGATTCAGGAGGGCGATAGGGTGGTGGTATGCTGTCTGCCAGATTCCATTTCAAAAATTGAAAGGCTTTTTATATAATGACAGGGTTAAATTATAGAATAATTATCCACTTAATGGGATTACTGTTATTATTTAATGGTGGTTTCATGCTAATTGCAGCTTTGGTGAGTGGGATTTATGATGATGGCGTTACCCTTGATATTACTTTGGCCGCAATAATAACCTTACTGCTCGGTATTCTGGCCATGTTTTATACCAGGGGTCATGATAAAGAAGTAAAAAAGAAAGAAGGTTATATAATAGTTACGCTTGGCTGGATTGTAATGTCTGCTTCTGGTGTAATGCCCTATGTTTTTTCAGGAGCTATCCCAAGTATTACGAATGCTTTTTTTGAAACTATTTCAGGGTATACAACCACAGGCGCTTCAATTCTTGACGATATTGAATCTCTTCCCAAGGGGATACTATTTTGGCGCAGTCTTACCCACTGGATTGGGGGTATGGGTATTATTGTTCTGGCAATAGCCATTCTTCCTTTATTGGGAATTGGTGGAATGCAATTGTTTTCAGCCGAAGCCCCCGGGCCAAATGCAGATAAACTACATCCCAGGATTACGGATACCGCCAAAAGACTTTGGTTAATTTATTTTGGATATACCGCCGCAGAAACTCTTTTGTTAAGTGTAGCCGGGATGTCTTTTTTTGATGCATTAAACCATTCCATGGCTACATTGTCGACGGGCGGATTTTCAACTAAAAATGCCAGTCTCGCTTATTGGAGCAACCAACCTCTTATTCAATATATTGTTATTGTATTTATGTTTCTTGCGGGCAGCAATTTTGTGTTGAGCTATTTTGCATTTAAAGGAAAGGTCCAAAGAGTGTTAAGGGATGAAGAGTTTAAATTCTACGGCATTTTTATTCTTATTTTCACTTTGGTTACTGCCGTAGTAGTATATTTTATGGCTAATGTTGACGTATCAGACTATTATCCAATGCCATTTGGAGAAGCTGAAAGTACTTTCAGACACGCTTTATTTCAGGTAATAGCAATAATTACCACTACAGGATTTGTCACGGCTGATTTTACCGCCTGGACGCCGTTTTTAACAGTTTTCTTTTTCGGACTAATGTTTATGGGTGGCTCAGCAGGATCCACGGCAGGTGGTATTAAAGTCATGAGGCATATACTAATAATTAAGAATGGGCTTCTCGAATTTAAAAGAACCTTACACCCTCGTGCTATTATTCCTGTAAGATTCAATAATAAAACGGTAAGCGAACATATTGTATATAACGTCATTGCATTCTTTGTCCTTTACATGTTACTTTTTATAATTGGTGCCCTTGTGCTTAGTCTTTTAGGTCTCGATTTTATTTCGGCAATTGGTGGTGCGGCATCCTCTCTGGGAAATGTTGGACCGGCATTTGGAGACCTTAACCCTGTAAGTAATTATAATGGTTTACCTGCCTTGGGAAAATGGTGGTGTGGTTTTCTTATGCTTGCTGGAAGGTTAGAGTTATTTACCGTGCTAATACTTTTTAATCCTTATTTCTGGAAAAGGATATGACCTGTATTAAACAGACTTATAGATAAATTGGAACTTAGACCACTGCTTTTATTCTTTTAACTGCTTCCCTTAATTCATCTTCCGAGGCAGCATATGAGATTCGTATACAGTTTGGATTACCAAATGCCTCACCAGTAACGGTGGCCACATTGGCGTTTTCCAAAAGATATAAAGCAAAATCAGACGCATTATTGATTGTAAAGCCTTGCAGGGTCTTTCCAAAGAAACTTGAAATATCAGGAAAAACATAAAAAGCACCTTCCGGAACATTCAAATTAAATCCATTTATTTCCCCTAGAAGTTGCAACAAGATATCTCGCCTTTTATGAAATTCATCAATCATGAATTGAATTTTACTTACAGGTGCATTTAAAGCCTCAATAGTAGCGCGTTGAGCAATAGCATTTGCACCACTGGTAATTTGGCCCTGAAATTTGGTACAGGCCTTAGCCAGCCATTCAGGTGCTCCTATATAGCCAATTCTCCAACCGGTCATGGCAAAGGCCTTAGACACTCCATTTACTGTAATAGTTCTTTCATACATTCCATCAAGTGTCGCAATACTTTCATGTTTACCCCTGAAATTAATATGTTCGTAAATTTCATCTGATACAACCAGTATCTCAGGATATTTTTTTAATATACGGGCAATACCTTCCAACTCCTCTTTATTATAAACAGATCCACTTGGGTTACAAGGTGAACTAAACCAGATCATTTTTGTTTTGGGAGTGATGGCCGCCTCCAATTGTTCCGGGGTCATCTTAAAATCTGTTTCTATATTGGTTGGAACCTTAACCGGGACACCTTCTGCAAGTTTCACAATATCACTATAGCTTACCCAATAAGGCGCGGGCAATATTACTTCGTCTCCTTTATTGATTATTACCATTGCTACGTTAGCAAGAGATTGTTTTGCCCCTGTAGAAACAACTATTTGACTTAACCCGTAATCCAGATTATTGTCCCTTTTAAATTTGTTAGAAATGGCCTGTTTAAGATCCGCGTATCCATCTACCGGGGAGTAACTGCTATAGTTCTCATCAATTGCTTTTTTTGCTGCATCCTTGATAAAATCTGGGATGTTGAAATCGGGTTCTCCCAGGCTTAACCCAATGATATCTTTCCCCTGTGTTCTTAATTCTCTGGCTTTTGCGGCCATAGCTAAAGTGGCCGAAGTAGACATGTTTTTAATTCTATCGGATAAAAGGTTGCTCATTCTTGCAATAAATTTACTGGTACTGTAATGTAGGCTTTTTGCCTAATTCTTTTAAGTGTCTGAAATGCGAAATTATGGCTTTTCTTGTAGTTTTGTACTCGTTATAGGGTAAATTAAATTCCTTCGTGGTCTGTTTAACAATTTTGGAGATTTTTGTGTAATGAATGTGGCTGATATTTGGAAAGATATGATGCTCTACCTGATGGTTTAATCCCCCTGTAAACCAATTTACAACCTTGTTTTTAGTTCCAAAGTTTACAGTTGTAAGCAATTGATGAATAGCCCATGTATTTTTCATGGTACCATCTTTTTCAGGTAAAGGTGTTTCTGCTTCATCTACTACGTGCGCCAATTGAAAAACAACGCTAAGAATTACACCTGCAACATAGTGCATAATAAAAAAACCAAGTAGAATTTTCCACCATGCTATGTCTAAAATCAGCATAGGCAATACTATCCATATTGTTATATAAATTATTTTAGCAGCCACTAAAACGCTCCAGTTCAGGAAAGGATTCGGAAACTTACCATAAGACAACTTACGCTTGGTATAGCGGTACATTTGCATAAAATCGGTCGTTATTGCCCAATTAAAGGTTAGCAGTCCATAAAGGAATAAGGAATAGTAATGCTGAAACTTATGAAACCTGTGCCATTTGGCATGTTGGGAAAAACGCAATATTCTTCCTGCTTCCAGATCTTCATCGTGAGTATGAATATTGGTATAAGTATGATGTAATACATTATGTTGAACCTGCCAGTTATACACATTTCCGGCTAGAATATAAATACTACTCCCCATTAGTTTATTCACCCACTTCTTAGTTGAGTAGGACCCATGGTTTCCATCGTGCATGACATTCATACCAACGCCTGCCATTCCAACTCCCATGGTAATGGTTAATAATAAATTAGCCCAATTAGGTAAATTTAAAGTCAAAATTAAAAAATAAGGAGCAAGAAAAAGACCAAACATAATAGCCGTTTTGAAATACAACTGCCAGTTTCCGGTTTTCTTTATTCCATTTTCCTTAAAATAATCATTAACTCTTTTATTCAAGGTTTTGAAGAACTGTGCCGAATCTTTTCGAGAAAATTTAATCGTGGTTGAATCCATGTGCTGAAATCATTTGTGTAAATATAACGTAATATCTTGTTTTTTAATACCCTCCTTGTGCTATACTATAATTAAAAATGCAGTTATTGGTGAATGTACTATTTTTGACAAAATACAAAGGTACATATGCAAGCTGATATAATATTTAAATATTTTGCCAATTTATCTGAAATTCAGAAAGAGCAATTTTTGCACCTTGAAGTTTTATATAAAGACTGGAATGAAAAAATAAATGTAGTATCCAGAAAAGATATAGAGGAACTCTATCTACGTCATGTACTTCACTCCTTGGGTATAGCTAAAATTCAATCGTTTAAAAAAGGGGCCTCTATTTTAGATGTTGGAACCGGTGGTGGTTTTCCTGGAATTCCTCTGGCCATACTTTTTCCTGATTCACATTTTACATTGGTAGATGCTATTGGAAAGAAAATAAAAGTAGTAGAAGAAGTGGTTGCCGGCCTTGAGCTAAAAAATGTTACGACTTACAACAGCAGGGTTGAGACCCTGGATGATCAGTTCGATTTTATTGTTAGTAGGGCAGTAGCATCTATGCCTACCTTTGTTAGATGGGTGCAGGGCTGTATTAAGAAAAAATCTGTTCATGAGCTTAAAAATGGTATCCTATATTTAAAAGGAGGGGACTTATCTGAGGAGTTAAAAGACTATAGAAATGTACAGATATTTGAGTTGTCCGAATTCTTTAAAGAGGACTTTTTTAAGACCAAAAAAGTGGTCTATTTGCCAATGAAGTATAAAGGCAGCAGTTAAAGCATCAACATCATATTAAAGGAGTACCTGCAATTTTCAGCGTAGGTTTTGACGTAGCTAACTAGTTTTTTAAAACTTGCTTTTTTTGACTTTGCATTGTCATTCGCTTTCATAATTTTGATTTAGAGTTTAGAACAATGTAGTATTTTAAATTTAATTTACAATTAATTAACGTTAAATTTACATAAAAAGTATAAGAAAATAAATTTTAAGTCGATAATATGCTGAAAATCAATTGCTAAGTAAAAATTTGCTGTAAATTGTAATTTCAACGTAGAAACGGAAAAATGGAGTTTTCGATTAAAAATCTAATTTCATTCAGATTTGATAAAATTATCACGAAAGCATAAATTTTTGAAGTGAACTTTTCTGTCTTCAATAAAATTGAGGATGCTTAGGGTGTTGTTACGTAGCCCCCTTAGAACTTTAATTTTAAACCGGAAGATGTAGAATTATTCATATTGGCTGCCTTAATAATGTCCGTTTTATACTTAGCCGGAACAACCTGCCATCCATTATAAATTTCTCCGTTTATGTAATACCTTTCATTACCTTCGGTCATTGCAGTTTCAGTCATCAATTTGTAATAAGAAGCTGGTGCATTTCTGCCTGCATTATCTCCATGCAAGACCAGTTCAAGAATTCCATCACCGTCAACATCAGATTGTATCCAATTCAATTCCAGTATTTTATTATAAGTGCCATCAGACATCATTTTGTTAATATTGCTATTAAAGTCTTCAATTATTTTTTGTGCACCCGGCATATTCTTTAAAATGGCAAAATGAAGCGGTTGAACTATAAAGGCCTCTTTACCTATTTCAAGAAATCTGCTGACATCATTTAATTGGTAGGATAGTAAATAGGATATGAGTAATTCATCTACCAGCATATAATCTGTCTTGAACGTGAGTAATTTCTCCAGATTTCCCTGATCACTTTTACCTGGAATAAGAACTGCATCCAGATTGGTATAAACGGAGGATCCATATGCATATCCACTTACAATCGCAATTCTTTTATCTTTTAACTCACTTAGGGATTTTGCACTAACATCACTGCCTTTTCTACCCACTAAAATCAAACGGTTTTCAAGATAGGGTTCAGAATAAAGCAAATAATTTTCCCTGTCTTCCGTTTTCCATAAAGTCGGACTACCCTGGTAAGTGCCGGAGATAATGCCTTCCATTACCGGATCAAATCCTGCAATGGTCAATTCCATTT
>CBDTVT010000063.1:0-14866 GCA_965364275.1 uncultured Eudoraea sp.
TTTTGGAGCCGGTGAAGGTGCTCTTTTTACACAGGCCCAGAACGATGGCAGTTTGGTTGACTATGAAAAGGAGATTTTTGGTGAAAGCGGTTTTATTTCCAATACTAGTGTAAGTGCTTCGGGAGGTTCAGATAAAACGCAATTCTTTGCAGGTTTTACAAATAATGAGGAAGATGGGATTGTTAAGAATACCGGTTATGATAAAAAGTCAATTAGGCTGAATCTGAATCATAAATTCTGGAATGATAAGGCAACTCTATCGTTGGTCACAAATTATATTAATTCTTCATCCGACAGGGGTTTTTTTAACAACGACAATTCAGGTGCTACTATTGGAGTATCGCTGACATCTACCCCTCCCTGGGCAAAATTGTTTCCGGATGAAAATGGAAATTATCCCGACAATCCATATAGTGCATCAAACCCCTTACAAACGAGGGATATAGTTACAAATAATGAGTCAGTGGATAGGATTATTATAGGGGGCACATTTGATATAATGCTTTATCAAAAAGAAAGATCTAATTTAAAGCTGCAATTCATGGGAGGACTTGATTACTTTTCATTAGTTACCACGTCTATTTTTCCAAAAGAATTACAAATTATGAAACCTTCCAATGGTGGTTTAAATGGATTAACAGCCCAAGGTACTACCGAAAATAAGGACGCCAATTACTCTGCATTTTTGATTCATACTTATTACACAGCTAATAATTTGAGTTTTACGACCCAGGCGGGGATAACGAAGCAGACTTTTTCACAAAATACTACCAGGAATACAACATCGAACTTAATTGCCTCTGAGACAAACTTGGACCAGGGAGCCAATGTTTCTGTTAGTCAATTTAGGTTGAAGCAGGAAGATGCCGGATTCTTTGTACAGGAAGAAGTTAATTACCAGGATAAGTTAATTGGAACTCTTGGTCTAAGAGGTGATAAGTCGAGCAATAATGGTGATGCCAACAAATTGTTTTATTATCCCAAGGCCTCCGGAGCGGCGAACCTACATAATTTTGATTTTTGGAATATAAACGTTTTAAGTCAGTTTAAACTTAGAGTAGCTTATGGTCAAGCTGGTAACTTTGCGCCCAATGGGGCACTGTTCACCGCGTATAATAATTCACTTATAGATGGTATAGTTGGGATTGTTGTTCCAAATACATTGGGAGATCCGGATATTCAACCTGAAACTCAAAAAGAATTGGAATTTGGACTCGATGCCGGGTTCTTAGAAAATAGGATTTCACTTGAATTTTCATATTACATCAAAAAGGTAGATGATCTAATTTTGCAGGCAAATAATGAACCATCTTCTGGTTTTGATTTTAGGTTTGCCAATGCCGGTAACCTGGAAAATAAAGGTGTTGAACTCGGAATAAATGCTAGTGTATTTGCAAATCCGGATTTTGGATGGGATACTGGAGTTTTATTTTTCACAAACAAATCAAAAATCACCAAACTAGATGTTGATCCTTTTGATACAGGTGGATTTGGGACTGGACTTGGCACCTTTAGAATAGAAGAAGGAAAAAGCGTTACTCAAATTGTTGGTAATGATGGCGACGGAAATATAGTAGTTCTGGGTGATGCAGAACCAGATTTCCAATTGACTTTCAACAACAATTTAAGGTATAAAGACTTTACCTTATCCTTTCTGTTTCATTGGAAACAAGGAGGAGACAATATTAACTTATCGAATCTACTTTTTGATTTTGGCCAGACTTCAGGCGATTATGATGATTTCACATTAGATCCATCGGGAACCTTATCCAATGGGGACTATAGAATAGATTCATTTTTTGCAGGGAATGCGGCAGCCTTTGTTGAGGATGCAAGTTATTTAAGATTAAGGGAAATAGGGTTATATTATTCGCTACCCCAAAATTTTTTAGAGAAGGTATTCAAAGGATATGTAGCCAATATGAGGTTTGGGTTTTCAGGGAATAATCTCATAAATATTTTTGATTATAATAGCTATGATCCTGAGGTTTCTAACTTTGGCTCCGGTGGATTGTCAACAGGCGTTGAAGTAACGCCATTCCCGTCATCCAAGCGCTTTATGTTTCACTTTTCAGCAGACTTTTAATAAATAAAATTAATATAGGACAAATGAAAACATTAAATAAATTATTAATAGTAGCTCTCATTTTCTTAGCTTTCAATTCTTGTGAAGTAGAGGATGGCAGGAATTTGAATGGAGCTGATACTACATCGATATCAGAAGATGTTTCAAGAGGAGAACTGGGAGATGCAATAGGTGGTATTCTTTCGGATATGAGGGTACGTATCGAAACTCAAGTAGATGCAACTTCCGTATTAGGAAGAGAATACTGGAGAATCCAGTCATCTGACCCCAGGTGGACAGGAGATTTGTTAACCGGGCAGCTCGACGATAATACATTCTACACTACTGCTCCATATTCCGCAAGGTACGCTACCGTCAAGAATATAAACCTTGTGTTGGAAGGTTTAGGAAATTCAACAGCAGATTTCACTGATGCAGAAAAGGCAGCAGCGCGTGGTTTCGTCAATACACTAAAAGCGCATGAGCTTTTGATGGTTCTTAATGCTCAATATCAGAATGGAATAAGAATAGAAGTATCAGATCCGGATAATTTGGGTTCATTCTTAAGCTATATCGAGGCTTTGTCTACCATATTGAGTATCTTATCTGATGCTTCTACGGATCTTTTGAATGCAGGGGCAAGTTTCCCGTTTTCCATTCCATCAGGATTTGCAGATTTTAGTACTCCGGCAACTTTCGATCAGTTTAATAAAGCCTTGGCAGCAAGAATAGCGATTTATCAAGGGAATTATGCTGATGCTCTGACATTGCTCTCTGTATCATTCCTTGATTTAGGCGGAGATTTAAATAGCGGAGCATACTTCACTTTTTCTTTAACTGGTGCAGATTTATCCAACCAATTGTTCTTTGCACAAAATTCAACTATTGCGAATGCCAGAATTGCTCATCCCACTTTTATTGCAGATGCAGAGGTGGGTGATACCAGACTTAATAAAGCACCGTTAAGAGATGCTCCTTTAACTGCAGATGGTTTAACCGGGGATAATGATGTTTTTATTTACCAAAGCAATGTTGATCCTGTAGGTATTATAAGAAATGAGGAACTGATTCTGTTATATGCAGAAGCGAATCACATTACCGATCCTACAGAGGCCGTTAACGCTATCAATGTAATTAGGAATGCTGCTGGGTTGGCTAATTATTCTGGGGGAACAGCTCCGGCAGATTTGGTTAATGAGATATTGCAGCAGCGGCGCTACTCATTATTTGCTGAAGGTGGCCATAGATGGATTGATGTAAGAAGATTTGATAAATTAGGAGATTTGCCGTTAGATAGGCCTGGAGATGGTACAGCAGAACAGTTCCCCATACCTCAAAATGAAAATCAATAAATCGAAATTAGGATTTAGTAACCCCTGGCCGTGTGGTCAGGGGTTTTTTATTAGAATTTTTTGCGGCTTAAGCCGCTATTTCAAGATCTTTCTTTCTTAAAGATGTTTTTTTACTACCCCCTTTGAGTTTAATCTTAATTCTATAAACTATATTAAAAAGAACCGGTACTATTATTAATGTAAGGAAAGTAGCAACAATCAACCCAAAAATAACGGTCCATGCTAAGGGTCCCCAAAAAATTACATTGTCACCACCAATATAAATTTTAGGATCAAAGTTTGTAAAAAGCGAGAAGAAATCAATATTTAAGCCAATAGCCAACGGAATAAGTCCGAGAACCGTGGTAATTGCAGTAAGCAATACAGGCCGCATTCTGGCCTTTCCTCCTTTTACAATTAATTCTGTGACTTGTTCTCTTGTTAATAATTCCTTATCCGTCATGCCCAGAGACACCTTTTTTCGATCTATAAGTATTTGGGTATAATCTAAAAGGACCACCCCGTTGTTTACAACAATTCCGGCGAGAGAAATAATTCCCATCATGGTCATCATAATTACAAATGGCCAGCCGGTTATCATTAATCCACCAAAAACCCCGATAAAACTAAGGAAAATGGCGGTCATTATTATAGCTGGTTTAGAGATTCCTCCAAATTGGAAAACAAGAATTAACATTATTAAGCCAAGCCCTGAAAAGAATGCGCCAACTAAGAATTGCATCTGTTTATTCTGTTCTTCAATCTGTCCCGTATAATCGATTTTTACATTGGCTGGAATTCCGCTATATTCTTCCATTTCCTTTTTTATCTCAGTTACAATTGCTCCGGCATCCGTAAATCCTGGTCTAAGTCCAGAATAAAGTGTCACAACACGTTTTGTGTCCTTGTGTTTTATTGCACTAAAACTAGAAGTATTTCTCTGTGACGCCACGGCAGAAACAGGAATTTCTTTTATCTGGCCTGTTGCCTGGTCTCTGAAAATTACATTCTGATTGAATAGAGCACTGGTATTATATCTTAGGTCTTTATTAAAGCGAACATTAATATCATAATCTTCACCACCTTCTTTATAAACGCCGGCTTTGTCTCCAAAGAGTGAACGCCTTAACTGCATGCCAACCTGGCCTACCGATACGCCAAGCTCGCCTGCTTTTGCACGATCTACAGTTACCTGCATACTTGGTTTTCCGGTATTGACATCTATCTTTAACTCTTCTATTCCTTCAATATTTTTTGTATTGAGGAAATTTCGCATTTGCTCTGCGGTATTTATTAGAACGTCATAATCCTTCCCTTCAATTTCAATATTTATCGGATAACCCGATGGAGGAGCAATCTGATCTTTTTCTACAGAAATAGCAACCCCAGGGTATATGCCTTTTAAACCGTCCTGAATTTCCTTTCTAAGTGCTTCCGTATCCCTGCCGCCTCTGAACTTATACTCTGTCATAGAAATGGTAATTTTACCTCTGTGCGGCATTTCCGCTGCTGATCCTCCCTCTGTAAATGGATTTTCTGCACCCTTACCAACTTGCGAAACACTCGATGCCACAAGTAAATTGTTTTCGCCATCCATATATTTGGAATCATCGGCGATGGCATAAACTCTTTTTTCGATATTCTTTGTTATTTCATTGGTCTTTTCTATGGCTGTACCTTGTGGATACTCTATATAAACATAAATCTCGTTAGGGGTGTTGTCCGGAAAAAACTCCACCTTTGTTCGACCGCTTCCAAGCGATATGCCAAAAGCAATAAAGGCTGTTATCAACAAGAGCACTGTAAAACCAAAGTAAGCGTATACATTTCTTCCCTTAAGAGCTCCCCTCAAACGATTCTCGTACCAATTTTCAAATCGGGATAAGTATTTTTGCTGAAATCTCAAAGCTGCTTTTTTAAGTCCGTATTTGTAAAACCAGAATAATATTCCAACTACAATCATTAATGAACCTAATCCGCGTACTGTTCCTCCAAATATGAGAATAAAGAGTCCAAACCCTCCCAAAATAATACTCAGGCGTATAAGTTGCTTTAATGTAAGTTCTTTGTCTCCCACCTCCATAAATTGGGACACCAGCATGGAGTTCATAAAAATGGCTACAAAGAGTGAAGAGCCCAGAACAACTGATAAAGTAATTGGGAAAAAAATCATAAACTCACCCATAATACCCGGCCATAACCCAAGAGGGATAAATGCCGCCACCGTAGTAGCAGTAGAAATAATTATGGGAAAAGCTATTTCTCCAACACCTTTTTTGGCAGCTTCAGTACGAGACATTCCCTCTGCTTCCATGAGTCGGTAGACATTTTCAACAACCACAATACCGTTGTCCACCAGCATTCCCAGTCCCATAATAAGACCAAATAATATCATTGTATTCAACGTATATCCTAAGGCAGAAAGGACCATAAAAGAGATGAACATAGACATAGGAATTGCAAAACCAACAAACAAGGCGTTACGAAAACCTAAAAAGAACATTAAAACGGTGACCACTAATATGATCCCAAAAATTATATTGTTAACCAGGTCATCAACCTGATTTAAAGTTCGGCTCGAGGAATCATTGGCAATACTTACATCCAGGTCAGGGGGGAAATAGTTCTCCCTTGCATTCTTCACAATTTCTTTGATCTTCTCTGCCGCAGTGATTGCGTTTTTACCTGCACGTTTTTTAATATCAAGCATAACAACACTACTGCCTCGTTCTCTGGCATAGGTGGTTTTCTCTTCTTCTTTGAATGAAACCGCAGCAATATCCTTTAGATAAACAGCCGCATTTTTTTCCGATTTAACAACAAAGTTTTCAAGTTCACTAGGATCTTCAATTTCGCCTAAAATTCGAATTGTACGGCGCTGTCCACTGGTATTTAAATTCCCTGCAGACATAGTCATGTTCCCATTATTTATGGCTTGTATAACATCATCAAAGCTAACCTTGGCCGCCATCATTTTATAAATATCAACGGCTACTTCTACTTCTTTTTCCTGAGCCCCCCTGATATCTACACCTTTAATCTCTGGTAAATCTTCTATTTCATCTTCGAGATACTCTCCAAATTCCTTTAATTTGTCAACAGGATAATCCCCTTTCAGGTTGACATTCATAATAGGATATGATTCAGATATATTAAGGTCAAAAACATTTGGTTCTACTTTTGCGCCATTAAAAATGGGCCAGTCTTCTCCTGCCTTTTCACTGTCAACTTCGTCTTTCACCTTTTGTTTGGCACTTTCAACAGAAATATCTTCATCAAATTCAACAACTATCATGGAATAATCTTCCTCGGAGGTAGAAGTGATTTCCACCAGATTACTCACATTTTTTAGTCTGTCTTCAAGGGGGTCAGTTAACAGTCTTTCTATATCTTCTGCAGTATTTCCAGGGTAAACGCTACTAATATAAATTTTCGTTTCTTTTACTTCAGGAAAATCTTCTCTTGGCATGGAAAAATAGGAAGACAACCCAATGAATAAAAAGAGACCAATCATTACATAAATAACCGAAGGGTTATCGATAGCCCAGGAAGACAATTTAAATTCCTTATTTGTATTTTTATGTTGTTTGCTCATAAGATTATTGAATTATTTTTACTTGCTGGTTTTCCCTGACATTGCGTGCGCCTTCAAATATTACTTGTGCGCCAGGTGTAATTCCGGCTAATACTTCTACGAAGTCTCCCTGTGTTTGACCTGTATTTATAATCTGTTTTTTTGCTATTGCCATATCATTAGAATCAGCCTCTGTGGCGAGATAAACATATTGTTCACCTTGGGCATTTTCAGAAATCACACTCTGTGGAATTAAAATCGCATTGTCACTGCTGTAATTATTTATCTGCACCCGAGCAGTAAGATTTGGCTTTATATTTCTCTTTTTATTTGGCACGGCTATTTCCACTCTAAAGGATCTATTAGTTGGATTAATGAAATTACCTGTTTGCCGTATAACGGAAGTAATGCTATCGCCAAGTACAGGGAAATAGACTTTTACCTCCTTGCCTACAGTTACTCCTTTTAAATAATTTTCAGGAACATCTACTTCGATATACATATCCGAGAGGTTGACAATACGGAATACTGCTTGTCCGTTACCCGGGGAAACAACGGTTCCCTGTTCCTGAATAACATCGTCAATAATTCCCGAAAAAGGAGCTCTTACATTTGCCTTTGACAACTGACTTTGCGCTTGTTTAACAGAATTCTCTACTGCCAGATAATTTGTTTCAGCCTGCAGATATTGAATTTCAGATCCAATTTTTTGCTCCCAAAGTCTTTTTTGGCGTTCAAAAGTAGTTTTAGCAAGTGCAGCCTGGGTTTTTAATTGTTGGAGTTGACTGCTCATTCCACCGTCATCAATGGTAGCTAAAAGCTGACCTTTATTCACCTTTTGACCTTCTTTCACATAGACCTTAACCAAAGTTCCTGTCATTTCAGGGTAAATAAGTACATTCTGCTTGGTCATGACGTTCCCCTGCAGATCGAGATAATGTTGAAATGCTTGTTCATCCGTTTTAAAGGTAGACACCAAGGCTAATTTTGAATTACTATCCTGTAAATTTATCACAGAATCCAGAAGTCCAAGTTCTGCGTTCAATTTTTTTTGTTTTTCAGTAATTTCTTGTTTTTTTAATTTAATTGCCTCTAAATTCCCCTCAGTAATCAAGGTTTCAACGGATTGGACAGTTCCATTTCCGCAGGATGTGATTAGTAATGAAATTAGTATTAATAAAAGGGTATTTTTCATCTTATTCGTTTTTGTAAGTTGAGGGTTTAATTGTTGAGAACGGTTTCCAATTCTGTTTTTCTATTGATAACTTCTACCATAGATTCCAGATAATCCTGCTGTGCGGTATAAAGTTGAATTTGTGCCTGTCTTAATTCAAAACTTGTAGCCAGACCTTCAAAATATTTTGTTTGGTTTTTCTTTTCAATCCGCTCTGCCAGATTGAGATTGCTTTTTGTAGTTTCATAATCCTCAATAGAGAAAATGTAATCGCTTTTAGCCCGTTCAAGTTGAAGCCTTATCTGTTCTTCGGTTTCTGTCAGTTGCGTTTTTGCCTGGTCATAGGCAATTTTTGCTCTTTGGGTAGTTGCACTTCTATTTAGAGAACTGAAAATAGGAATTTTCAAATCGAAACCCAGTACAGATGATCCGAACCATTGCTGATCACTTCCAAAAAATGTAAATGTGTTGCTATAAGCAGAGGCTCCATAATTTACAAATGCATTAAGTGATGGCAAGGCTTTACTTTTCGCCAGCTTTAATTCATAATACCTTTGTTCATTCAGGTTGGTGACTAACTTATAATCTACATTGTTTTCCATAAAGAATTCCGATTCCAGGAGATTAAAATCAATTTGTTTTAATACCAGATCATCCAGATTCTCTTTTAATTCCGTTTGGTCTTCAATTGGAAGCCCCATTATTAAATTCAACATTTGTAATGTAATATCTTCAAATCGGATTGCATTTTTTAATGCGCTAATAATGGAAGACAAAGTAATTTGAAGTTGTTCAACACTTTCTTCATCTCCAAGGCCGTTTTCAAAGAGTTTTTCAGTTTCAAAGAGATTTTTCTCCAGAGTTGCCTTATTGTTCTCCAGGATAGCGACTGTTTCGTGGGCAAGCAAAACATTACCATATGCCTCTATGACAGCTTTCCTTATTTCCTGATCTGTTTTCTCCTTATTGTTTTGACTATATCTAAGAAAGGCTTCGGTGGCTTGCACGCCTACAATATAAGAGCCATCGAATATTTGCTGACGAAGGGTGGCAGTCGCATTTACCTGATTTTGTTGTCCAAATACGACGGGGAGAAAAGACCCCGGTTCTCCTCCCACAAATTCACCGGGGACAAGTGTTACCGGTTGTTTTAACTGATTTTGGTAGCTAAGATCACCGTCAATTTGAGGTAAGCCGGTAGCAATAACCTCCCATTTTTGTTTTTGAGCATCTAATATCTCTCTACCTGCATTAATAACACTGTAGTTATATTCTAGCGCATAAGCGATGGCCTCTTCCAGTGAAAAGCTAATGGGTCTTTCCTGGGAAAAAGACCAACTCATGGAGATGAATGCTAAAAAGGTTAAAAATTGAACTTTCATTTAATCCTGATTTGAGTTGATTATATTGTTTAGTATTTTTCTCCCTTCGGGTGTAACAATTCCCCGGAGATGATATTCCAAATAATTGTCCATGAGATCAACCACAGGAAATTTAGCTACAGGGAACAGTCGGCTATCCTTAATACTGGAGACTCCTGAAAAGTAAATTCTTGCGACAAATTCTATGTTCAGATTATCCCTGTATATTCCTTGATCAATACCTTTCTTCACATTATTTACAACACAATCATGCATCATATCAAATTGTTTATTTCGAAGGGTGTTAAAAATTCTGGGATAGTATTTTTGAAGCTGATATTGAGGAGAAGTTTTCTCATCGTTTAAATGCTGCATCACCAGTCTTTTGATCTCATAGAGTTCTTCAATAGGATTCTTTTTAAGTAAACATATTTCATCAATTCCACAGGAAACGGAATCAAAGACATGCATTGTACAAGCCTCTACCAATTTTGTTTTGTTTTCAAAATTGGAATAAATGGTTTTTTTGGAAATACCCATTGCATGAGCAAGGTCATCCATAGTAACGCTCTTAAATCCAAGATTTAAAAAGAGATCCGTTGCTTTATTTAATATTTTTTCTTTCATAATCGAGGTCAAATATAATCAGGAAACTATAAAAACATAAAAAGTTTCCTAAGTTTTACATTTTTTTTAACACACCACCTGATTAAAGTCATTTTTTGTTAACAGGAAAATTACATAAATGTTCTTCAGTGACTGCTTTTAATGTATTTTTGGAAAAAAATTAGAAATGCCAGACATCGAGTTCTTTCGGGGATGTTTTAATACTTATCTGGAAAATAAACTAAATACAAAAGAGCCTCTGAATTTATACGATCCAATAGTATATATTATGGATTTGGGAGGGAAGAGGCTCAGGCCAATATTAACACTTATTAGTACCGATGTATTCGGTGGAAAATATGAGGACGCCCTGGATGCTGCCCTTGCAATTGAAGTTTTTCATAATTTTTCTTTAGTACATGATGATATCATGGATGCGGCACCGCTAAGAAGAGGAGAAAAGACTGTGCATAAAAAATGGGATATTAATACAGGTATTTTATCCGGAGACGTCATGCTTATTAACTCCTATCAATATCTTGAGAATTATCCGGATGATTTATTTAAGTCTTTGCTGAAAATCTTTAGCACGACAGCAATTGAGGTTTGTGAAGGGCAGCAATATGATATGGACTTTGAAAGAAGTGACCAGGTTACTGTTCCGGAATATCTTAAAATGATTACTTATAAAACGGCTGTTTTGATTGCCGCAGCTATGAAAATGGGAGCTATAATATCCAGGGCTTCAGAGAAATCTCAGAATGCAATTTATGATTATGCTATCAATCTTGGCATTGCCTTTCAATTACAAGATGACTATCTGGATGCCTTCGGTGATCCCGAAAATTTTGGGAAGCAGGTAGGAGGCGATATTATTGAGAATAAAAAAACATTTCTTTATATCAGGGCTATGGAATTAGGCTCCGGAGACGATAAAAATGAATTGAAAAATCTTTTTTCAATTAAACCCCCGAACCCTCAGGAAAAAATACAAACCGTAAAGGAAATATTTATAAGAAGTGGTGCTGCGGAAGTGACCAGGGAAGAAATTGAAAAGTATACACAGCGGGCATTCGAATTATTGAAATCTATAGAAGCTCCCGAAGATAAGAAGGAAGTACTTAAGAATTTTGGTAATAAACTGATGAACAGGGAGGTTTAGAATAACCTGTTAAATAGTGCTTTGATAAAATAGGATTTGGGACAACTTGAAATAATCTGAAGATCTTCTTTTATGTTGGTATCCTCGTCTAAAAATTTAAAAATGAGTTGGGGGCTGCTACCCTTAAAAAGAGACTCAAAAATCCGTCTTCCCTTGCTGTTATCTTTATAGAGGATATCTAATAAAAGCAAATCATAATACCAATATCGATCTTTATGACTAAATGAAGAAAGTGGTTTGTTCCTTTTTAGAAAAACAACCAATTCTTTGGTTTTTCTGTTAGTACTCATAAAGGTATATCCTGTGCTGGGTTTGGCCCAGCCTCCTGCTATTCCTATGTGTAATATGTTATCACTGTTCACTGCAGAAAAATTATAGCAGGTCATTGGAATATTTCCCCTTTCTTTCTCTATTATCTCGTATTGGGTACAATTAAGTTTTTCTTTAATATAATTTTTAATAGCATTTTCATACTCTTCTTCGGATAATGTATCAGCGGAAAACAGAGTATACTCAACCAAACCTTCGGTTTCTGAAAATGGTAAAACATACATAAAGCGGGTATTGCCTTTTTGAGGGATTGAAAAATCCATAAAAGTGGCCTTTTCCGGATTGAAAACAGGCTTGGCAGATTTAATAAACCACCCAATAAAGTGCTGTTGTAAAACAGGGTATTTGGTTTGTTGATAAAGCGACTTATAATCAAAAATACTATTGAATACTTTTGTAGCGCGGTAATTTCCATTTTCAGTAGTTACTTCCACATGGCTTTTATGATCAACCATACCGGTAACAAGAGCTTGTGAAAATGTAATATTTTCATAAGCCTGAACGCGATTCAAATAGTTGCTATAAAAATCGAGACCGCGCAACATTTTATAGGTATAGGGAGCTATCTCATGATTAGCCTCATAATTGTCCCCTTCAAATTGAATTTGGCTCCAGCTTTTATTGATAATTTTATCAAAATCACCTTCACTTTTTTCCCAAAAGCACCACGTTCGGTCATTGGTCTTTTTAGCATCCTTGTCGACTAATAAAACAGTTTTGTCCTTAAAATAAGGATCACTTCCAAGGGCTTCAGCTAGCATTAAACCCGCCGCACCAGCACCAATTATAATATAGTCGTACTCTGTCTGCACAAATATGAAAAACACCAAAAGTACAAATAACAACTCAAGTAACCCTGGTCCTTTAATTCAAACGGTAGCGCATTCCTATAAATCCTCTCATTCCTTGATTTGGGCCATACACATAAGTGGGGTCAAAAGTAAGGCCATATGGGTTGTCTGCAGTAGGTACGGCGTTACCTGAATTGTCGAATTGAACATTTTTATCGAAGGGGTCATTAGCCCTCGCTATAATAAATGGATTGCCTCTATTAGGCGTCCAATCCAACAAGTTTTTTATACCCCCATAAAATTCAAAATCTTTAACACCGGAATAAGTAAATTGAATATTTTGAACACTCCAGGTGGGAGAATATTCCTGTCTGGGATCGAGCTCGCTCAAAAGAGGCAGGCGCATTGGACCATATAGATTCCCTGTGTAATCAAAAGTAAGATTTAGAGCTCTGAAAGCGTAAGATATGCTCCAGGTTCCGCTAAAACTTTCGGTTAGGATTTGCCGCTGGGTGATACCGTTTTGTGTGTTACTTACATCCATAAACGTAGCTCCTAAAAGTATATTCAGTCCGGCAGGGAATGCCAGATCCAAGTTGGCACTTATGCCTTTGGAAACAGATTTGCCATCCAAATTCTTATATATTATCAAATTGGGATCGGTATCATAATCGGGAAGAATAACATTGTTGAAATAGGTATAAAAGGCTGAGGCATCCAAACCTATAAATGTCCCATCGTTACTATATATTTTTTTAAGATAGTTGAGATTAATATTTACGGAACGTTCTGGTTTCAGTTCTTCGGCAATGATTACCTCCCTGGCGCCAGTTAAAGCGGCGTGCTCCTCAGTAAAAAGATTTACAACGCGGAAGCCGGTGCCAGCATTTAATCGGATTATGTCATTATCTGTAAATTTCCATTTATAGGCTAATCTTGGAGTAAATATGGAACCGTGTCTTTTATCATAATCATAACGAATACCGGTAAGTAAGGAGTGTTTTTTTGAAAACTTTATCTCATCCTGAACAAAAAGGCTGGGGATCCAAACTATGTCTGCTTCATTCCTGGCTAATCCGGCAGTTGCAGGGGTATTGTCATCATAATAATTGTATTTTATTGCGCTTCCAAATAGGAGATCATGCTTTGCCAAAACCTTATCCCAGGTTAATTGCCCAAAACCAATACGCTGATCTGCAAGATAAGGCACCGTACCGTACACAGAATTTTGACTATGGTCATTGTAAGAAACAGAAAGCAGTATATTTTCTTTTACAGGCAACTGATACTTTCCCAGTATTTCCCATCTTCTTGTGTAAATGCTTTCACCATATATTTCGTCACCACCCCTGAATTCCGGAGTCCATTGCATTTCTCCCCCCCATCTGTCTTCATAAAAAAAGCGACCAACTAACGAAAAAATGCGATTATTCTCCCTATTTAAACTCCATTTTTGGAAGAAAGATATGCGATCCTGAAGGGTTAAATCTGTGAAATTATCTCCATTGTCATCTATTGGGGTGTCGTATTTGAAATAGTTTAAGCCTAACAATAAGTTGGAATTATTTCCAATTTCAATTTTGGATCCAATATCCAGGTTATACTCACCCCAGCCACTCATAAAACTGTCTGCGGCAAAAGTGGGAGCACTTAGTGTATTTTTAGTAATTATATTAATTAGCCCTCCAACGGCTTCGCTCCCATATAAGGTGGAAGCGGGTCCCTTAACAATTTCAATTTGTTCTATCAGGGAATTGGGTATTCCAGACAAGCCATATACAGTGCCTAAACCGCTTACAATGGGCATACCATCTATTAAAACAAGTGTATATGGCCCTTCAAGGCCGTTAATATGAATATCTCCTGTATTGCAGACATTGCAGTTAATCTGGGGTCGTACGCCATTAACATTTTGAAGGGATTCAAAAATACTTGAGGTAGGATTTTTTTTAAAGAATGCAGGTTTATAAACTTCAACGGGGACGGGACTTTCCAATCTTTTTACAGGCTTTAAAGTGCCTGTAACTACCATTTCCTCCAATTGCTCTGATGACCTTTTTAGTAGTATAGTAAGCTTTAGCACCTCCTTATTGACCAAAGTAACTTTTTGGTAGAAGCTGGTGTACCCTATAGAAGAAGCTTTAATTTTATAGGTGCCATCGGGAATGTTCTTAATGGTAAACTCGCCGTTCCTATCTGAAGATGTACCAAGCTTCGTTCCCTGAAGGTGTATATTAGCAAAAGGCACAGCTAATTCCCCCTCCATAATAATACCTTTTATAGTATTACGCTGAGAAGACATATTGGAGATCCCCATTATACTTGCTATGACTAATAGGACTATCCTTAAAGAAATATGTACGGCAAAATATTTCATATGTCAAATATAAAATTTAGACAAATCTAAAAATATGTTTTTACAAATAAAAATGTATTTTTGTTAAAATGTTTTTTATGACCCATTCAGAGGAG
>CBDTVT010000064.1:0-14816 GCA_965364275.1 uncultured Eudoraea sp.
TTCAGAATGGATGAGAAACAATTTGATGTGGATGGCACCTATAATGCCCGTTATGAAATAATTAAAAAGCGTATCGATAAATCCTTTATCAAAGGCACCAATGAAAGGCTAACTCAAAAAGGGAAGCTATCTATAGTTTACTCTCAGAAAAAAGATGAACTGGAATATCTTAGATATATCTCTTTCCTGAAATCCAAGGGATATTTCACCAATAATATTGAAATAGTTGAACTGGAAGGTCTTCAGGGGGTATCAGGGCTCAAGGCAATAAGGGCTGAGATTCTTTATAGTAAGAATACTGAAGATGAAAAAACCTTTACTTATGAGGATTTGATGGATGAATTAAAAGCCTAACAAAGCTACCGTAACAGGACGTAAAATATTTCCAAAATAAAAGAAAGCAAGAGCAAAAGCGACTACTGAAACTATTATGCCAATCATAAAAACGGTATATGTCCAGCGCAAGATCAGATATTTTCTGTTTAATACTAACCCAAGAAAATATAAGTCTTTAGTTAATGACGAATAAATATATTCTTTATCCTTTACCAATTCTTGTAGGGCCAATTCATATTCTTCCAATTTCATTTTATGAAAATTTCCAAAGAATAGAAGATTCACCTTTTTATTGGCTACATCAGCCTTGCTAAATTTACCGCTGCCTACATTTGGACGAGTCGCAATAACGGCCATTACCATTGAAGTAACTGTGAAAATTATAAAAATTAGTGTCGGGTATATTAGATAGGTATTAGACGGATTATCTAATTTAGGTATTAGGTTGGATAATACCACAGAAATGATAATCGCGTTAATTGAAAGCAAAATATTTGCTTTGGTATCGGCGATATCACTTAGTGTTATGTGGTTTTTTAAGGTTACCCTAAATAAAGTTTGTATACCTCTATCCGGGCTTTCATTCTTATATTTAGCCTTTAATTGTTCTTTTTTAGCAAATTGTTTTTCTTTTTTTAACTCCTTTACAAGAGTTGTAAGATTCTTTTCTTTTTTGCCCTGCCAATTTGCTTTTGCGTAATCGGTATAATATTGATGTTTTGTTCTGAACATTTTAATGTTCTCCTCAATCCATTCTTTAAAAGAATAATTAGCAATGCCCAACAAGGAAAGTTCTTCCCGGAGTAGTTCACAAGTTTCCAAATAGCTTTTTTGAGCAAAATGCGAGGCATCAGCATCACGGATTATTTGTTCGCTCAAGTTCTTGGGTTCATAGGTCATATGGGTAGCCATAATGCAAGCCTTAACCTGTTTGATTCCCTCTGCATCGTAACCTTGTTCCTCAAGAAATTCCTTAGCTATTTTACAACTATTGCGCTCGTGTTGCTCATGACCCTGGGTATAACCGGTATCATGCAACCAGGCTGTTAATAATAGAACTTCCTTTTCCTTAGCGTCCAGTGAATTGGCTTCTATTAACTCCTCGGTGCTTTTCACTACCCGTTGCGTGTGTCTCAGGTTATGGTAAAGATACTTTGGATCTAATTCCGTTGATAATAAATCAACAGCAAAGCCTTCAGTTTTTACAAGAATTTCAGACATGCATCAAATTTATAAAACAAAAATTACAATTTATACGGTTTCTTCTAAAGTTATATAACTTCAACCAAGTTTATTTCAATCTGTATGAAAATCAATAAGGATAGTAATTTTCAGACATTTCACTTAATCTTAGTCTAAAGAACGACCTTTTGGTTAATTATTAGCAATTCAATTAGATTTCCTATATTTAATATAGTTGTCGCCTTAAGTAAATTAAAATTTATAAAGTCAAAAAGCACATGATAGTTGAGTTTTTACTTTGTATTTTGGCTAATATTTTGTGTTTTTCTTAGTTAATATAAGATTAAATACCTTTCTATAAAAATGAATCGAATATATAAGTCACTGGCTTTAATAGTCTGCTTTTTGGTTTTGCATTCCTGTGCTACCTACAAAATCCAGTACAATGAAGAGGCTTTAATTCCACAACAATCTGAAAGTGATCTGCAACACTCTTTCTATTTAATAGGCGATGCCGGGAATTCACCATTAGGATCAAAATCTGATGCACTCCAGTCTTTTGAAAAAGTATTAAAGGGCGCTTCAAAAAATAGTACCGCCTTATTTTTAGGAGACAATATTTATCCAAAAGGCTTGCCGGAGAAAGGAGCTAAAGGACGGGAATACGCAGAGCATCAGTTGAATGTTCAAACAGAGATCGTAAAAGACTTTGCCGGGAGGCCAATTTTTATTCCGGGAAACCACGATTGGTATAATGGAGGACCCAAAGGTCTTGAAAGACAGGAAGAATATATTGAGGACAAGCTTGGGAAAAATACCTTCCTTCCGGAGGATGGTTGTCCTATTAGGAAAGTAGAAATTAATGATGAGGTAGAACTAATTATAGTAGATACAGAATGGTATCTCACCAAATGGGATAAGTTTCCAACATTAAATGATAATTGTGAAATTAGAACTCGTAACCGTTTTTTTCTTGAATATGAAAGCCTTATAAAAAAGGCCAGAGGTAAGACCACTGTTATTGCCTTACATCACCCATTGTTTACTAATGGCCCGCATGGCGGACAGTTTTCAGTAGGACAGCATATGACCCCAATTCCAATCCTGGGGACTTTAAAAAATGTTATCCGACGTGCCGGAGGCGTCTCCCCTGCGGATATACAATACAAAAGATATGATGAGTTTAGAGATCGGATAATTACTTTATCTCAGGATAATGATAAAATAATTTTTGTTTCAGGACATGAACACAGCCTTCAATATCTGGTTGAATCTAACTTGCCGCAAATAATTAGCGGGGCAGGTTCTAAAACTACTCCAACACGGAATGTAGGTAGCGGCAAATTTTCCTATGGATCCCCGGGCTATGCCAGATTGGATGTTTTTAAGGATGGTTCTTCCCATGTGAGTTTCTTCTCAACAAAAGACGATAAAATAGTATTTGAAACCGAGGTATTAAAAGAGGAACGTCCAATTACGCCTGATTATCCGGATAACTTTCCAACGGAAAAAACGGCTTCAATTTATACCAAAGAAGAAACTACTAAAAGCAATTATTTTAAATGGCTTTGGGGAGAACGCTATCGCAAATTATATAGCACAGAACTTACTGTGCCTGTTGTAAATCTGGATACGCTATTTGGAGGCCTGAGTCCGGTGCGAAAAGGAGGGGGGCACCAGTCCAGTTCACTGCGTTTTACAAACAAGGAAGGACAGGAATATATTATGCGGGCAATGCGGAAAGATGCTTTACTTTATATACAATCTGTTGGTTTTAAGACCCAATATGTTAAGAATGAGTTTGAGGGCACAAAAACGGAAGAACTTGTATTGGACGTATTTACGGGAGATCATCCTTATACGCAATTTATTATCGGAGACTTAGCCGATGCTGCTGGGATATACCATACCAATCCTAAGTTATATTATGTGCCAAAACAGAATGCTATGGGCCGTTTTAACGATGAATTTGGGGATGCCCTGTATGCAATTGAGGAACGAACAGCGGACGGACATGGAGATAAAGCCAGTTTTGGCTATGCCAATGAGATGATTAGTACACTTGACATGTTGGATAAGTTGAAAAAGAATGAAGATCACAAAATAGATGAAACGACTTATGTGCGTGCACGACTATTTGATATGCTATTGGGAGATTGGGATCGACATCAGGATCAATGGCGCTGGGCAATTTTTAAAGAAGATGGAGTGACTACCTATAAACCCGTCCCAAGAGATCGGGATCAGGCATTTTCAATTATGAATGATGGTTTTATGCTGGGACTGGCTACTTTACTGGCAGCCCCTGCACGTGTCTTAAATTCATACGAAGAAGATATCAAAGATGTACGTTGGAGCAATTTAAATCCGTATGTCCTGGATGTTGCCGTGATACAAGAATCAGACAAAGCAGTTTGGGATGAACAGGCGGCTTATGTAGCTTCTCATATTACAGATGAGGTAATAGACGCAGCATTTGAAAAGTTGCCTGATGAAGTGAAGGATGAGAATATGGAGGATATAAAGCGCAAGTTAAAAGGAAGACGAACTAATTTGCGAAAAATTTCCGATGCATATTTTAAAGTGGTAAATAAACATGCCGTGGTACGAGGCACCGATAAGGATGATTGGTTTGAGATTGAGAGAATGCCCGAGGGCCAAACCAAAGTTACAGGCTATAGAATAAAGAAAGGTGAAAAAGGCCCGGTGTTTCATGAAAAAATATATGAAGCCGGAAGCACCAAAGAAATTTGGGTGTATGGTCTGGACGATGATGATTATTTTCACGTTGCCGGCGATGGAGATCATCCTATAAAACTCCGTATAATTGGCGGTTCTAATAATGATAGTTATGAGGTCTTAAATGGGAAAAAGACCCATATCTATGATTTTAAAAGTAAACCCAATACGCTGATAACCAAAAAGGGTAAACAGCATATCAGAGATGATTATGAGAATAATAATTATGACTATAGGAAACCGAAATATAACGTTAACGCAGTGCTCCCAATAATAGGAATTAACCCTGATGATGGTTTAAAGATAGGGGTAATTGCAGGGCATACTACCTATGGCTTTGAGCGAAATCCGTTTACATCCACCAACAGGATAGCAGCTGCCTTATATACGTCTACAGGTGGATTTGATGTACGATATCAAGGAGAATTCGCTCAAGTAGTAGGTAATTGGAATATGGCTCTTGAAGGTGAATTAACCAGCCCTAATTACAGCATAAACTTTTTTGGATTTGGGAATAGCACCCCTAATCCTAATGCTGATGACGAAGAAAATTTTGATAAGAATTACAATCGGGTCAAAATAGGTACATTAGGCGGTTATGCCGGATTGGCATGGCATGGCGAGAATAATGGTGAATTTAGAATAGGGGTGAAATATAAATCCTATGAGTTGGAAGGGACTCAGGGGAGATATATAAATTTATTTTCCGCTTTTATCCCTCAGGAAGAGAAAAATAATTTTATGGGTGCCGAAGCCGTTTACAGCTTTACCAATAGTGATAATTCTGCATTTCCAACCCTGGGGATGGACGTAGAATTAAAAACCGGAATTACCTCCAATCTTGAAAATTCAGACACTTTTGGGTATGTTATTCCTACGCTCGGTTTTGCCTACAAAATATCGCCAAATGGTCAATTGGTTTTTGCCACAAAGTCTAAGGCCCATCTAATTTTTGGTGATGATTTTGAGTTTTACCAGGCCGCAACCATAGGTGGTAATGATGGCTTACGTGGATATAGAAACGAGCGTTTTACGGGAAAATCATCCTTTTATCAGACCTCAGATCTGCGCTTTAACTTTAATAGGTTTAAAACAGGAATAATACCGGTTGAAGTGGGCATTTTTGGTGGTTTTGATGTAGGCAGAATCTGGGTAGATGACAGTCTGGTTGTTGATCCGGCATTTAATAGAAATGTCTGGAATACCTCTTATGGAGGTGGAATTTTTGTTAATGGGACAGATTTGATCACTGCAAATCTAGGGATATTTGGTTCGGACGACGGCATGCGAATTTATTTTGGATTTGTTTTGGGGTTATAGTTCTATTCTGATTCAAATATATTAGTTGCTCCATGCAATTAGGTGGTATATTTTTATTAGCTTGGACCCCTTAAATAATCAGTGTATAAATTACTCCAATTGTTATGAAAAAAAATCTTACCTTATTAGTATTACTTGCTTTCTCCTTTGCGTTTCAAAACTGCGGCAGCGTAAAAGTTCGCGATTCCTGGACGGGGGAAGAGGACACTGTTGCTAAATTCAAGAAAAAGAATATTCTGGTTTTAGCCAGAACGGCAGACAACACGTCCAGAATAGCTTTTGAAGAAGCACTGGCCAATGAATTGAGGGCGGAAGGTTATAAGGCCACGGAAAGCTTTAAAAAATTTCCAAAAATTTACACTAACAAGGAAATCACTGAAGAAAGAATAGCTTTTGTGCAAAGCATTTTAGATAGTGAGGGGTATAATGGAATTGTTATTGTTGCAGTAAAGGATCAGGAGACTACTACCACAACTTCCAATAATGGGGTGTATGTTGGAGGCGGATATGGGGGCTATCCTGGCTATTATGGCGGATTTAATAATTATTACAGGACTCCCTATGCATATGGTTCTTATTATAATTCATTTGGGGGCTATATTCCCACTTCTACATCTACCAGCACCTCTACAACTTATGTTTTAGAGACCGTATTTTATAATCTTGATGAGCCTCAGGAAAACCAATTAGTGGCCGTCGTAACTTCTGAATTAGATGATCCCAAGGAAGCATATAAAACGGCTCAAAAGTATGTAGAAACTATGGTGAAAAGTTTTGAGTAGTAGCCAGACATTCCTTAAATCTGTTTACCCGTAAAAAGGGTCCAATATTAAGATAATAAAGCTTAATGCTTACTTAAACTTAAACCGGAGTACTTCATATTTATAGAATGACCAAGGTTCATTTTTTAATTTGGGTACTAAATCATTTTTGTTTCTTCATATCTAAAAACGCGCCTCAGACTTCTTTAATTTATCTGTATATTTAGACTAAGACAAGCTAAATATCTGACTCATGAATACAAAGGACAGTATTACTCCGGTACTCAGGATCTTATCCTTACTTTTAATATTAGTCTGGTGTTTTTTGATTATAAGGCCTTTTTTGATTATTACCATTTGGGCAATTCTTTTAGCAGTTGCCTTATATCCTATCTATATATGGTTGGTTTCAAAGTTAGGTGAACATCGTAAGAAGTTTGCCACCTTCACATTTACGTTAATTGCATTGCTTCTGTTTGTAATCCCTGCTTATTTTATTCTTGAGAATATTTTTGAATCTATCTCAACTATTGTAGATCAGGTTGAGAGCGGAGCATTTCAAATACCACTGCCGGATGAGAAAATTAAGTCCTGGCCTTTAATAGGAGAAAAACTTTATGATGAATGGTATGCACTCTCAAATAATATAACGCAATTTGCTGTGGCCCATAAAGATGCACTTTTGGAATATAGTAAGGACTTCATAAGTTCGGTGAAGGGGTTTTTGGGTACCATCATAACCTTTATTATTTCATTTTTCGTTGCCCTGGTTTTAATGTTCAACGCGGAAAATGGGTACAGGATGTGCCTGGGACTGTTCCGGAAGTTACTGGGCGAAGATGGTGAAGAAGTGGCTTTAATTTCCAGAGATACTATTAGAAGTGTGGTTAAAGGAATTCTGCTAGTGGCCCTTATTCAGGCTGCACTGGCATTTATAGGGTTCAAGGCCATTGGAATACCTGGCGCAGGAATATTTGCTTTATTGGTTTTGATAGCTGCCATTGTTCAGCTCCCGGCAATTTTTGTAATGGTGCCCCCGGTACTGTTGGCATTTTCTATGGCAGAGCCAACCTATGCCATTATTTTTACGGTATACTGTATCCTGGTAGGCTTGATAGATAATGTATTGAAACCAATGCTTCTGGGGAAAGGGCTGAAGACACCAATGATAGTTATCCTGATAGGTACCATTGGAGGAATGTTTTTACACGGTATTATCGGGCTATTTGTAGGCCCTGTGATATTGGCAGTCGCATACCAGTTGTATCAATACTGGATGAGAGCTACCGCGTAAAATGCTCATTCCTAGCCCATAGCTTTAATTCAGAAATTTTGGGTTAATTTAACTTTTCCTTTATTAGATTGTTATTTATGATATTCTGTTTTGGCCTCAATGTAAATAATGTAAACAAAAACATGAATAATCTTAAACCAAAGAATAATGAAAACACTACGCACTTTTATTATCGTTATACTGATCTCAGGGTTTTTTATGAACTGCAAGCAGGCTGCGCCTTCAGAAGCGACTACTGCAACTGAGGTTAAAGAAGACCCTTTGCCCTCATGGAATGAGGGAGCCACAAAAGATGCGATCATGGCATTTGTAAATAAGGTATCAGACCCCTCCAGTCCTGATTTTGTAGAGATCGAAGACCGTATTGCCACCTTTGACAATGATGGGAACCTCTGGTCTGAAAGACCTTTCTATTATCAATTGGTCTTTGCTTTAGATCGAGTTAAGGCAATGGCAGATCAACATCCGGAGTGGAGCTCAAAACAACCCTTTAAAGGGGTATTGGAAGATGATATGGATGAAGTTCTTAAAACCGGGATGCATGGACTAATGGAACTGGTCATGGCAAGCCACGCCGGTATGACAGCGGAAGAATTTGATGCCATCGTTACCAATTGGCTGTCAACTGCTAAACATCCCAGGTTTAATCAGCCCTATAATAAAATGATCTTTCAGCCTATGCTGGAACTTTTGGACTATCTGAGGGCAAACGACTTTCAGACATTTATTGTTTCAGGAGGCGGGATAGAGTTTATGAGGACATGGGCCCCGGAGGCTTATCAAATTCCTGCCAATCAGATCGTGGGAAGCAGCATAAAAACAAGTTTTGAGTACAATGACGGTAAGACGGTGATCAGGCGGTTACCGGAAATTGATTTTGTAGATGATAACGTAGGGAAACCTGTTGGTATTCATAAGCATATTGGGAAAAAACCCATTTTCGCTTCCGGAAATTCTGATGGGGACCTTCAAATGATGCAATATGCAGATTCTAATGAGAAACTGAGTTTTCAACTCTATTTGCATCATACCGATGCCGATAGGGAATGGGCTTATGACCGTGAATCTCATGTGGGAAAATTGGATAAAGGCTTGGATGAAGCAGCAGAAAAGGGCTGGACGGTTATCGATATGAAAAATGACTGGAAGGTTATTTACCCTTTTGATTTACAATAAGCAGTAAACCCATTAGCCTTTATTTAATAAGATTTAGCCTTAGATATAAATAATTAGATTACACACACTTGCACTTATTTTTAAATGACCCAATTTCTTTCAGGGGTTCGCTTTTTACGAATTCCGGAAACTTTATCCGGGAAACAACTGGCAGGTTGGCGAAGATTCTGGGGATGATGTGTATTGGGTTACATCTGGTTAAAGATAGCTACGGTACATTTGGTATTGGTCTTGCTTTTTGGCCCAAGGTTGATAAATTTAACACTCATTTGAAAAGGAATACCACCTATGGGAACAGGGATCATTTTAAGGTAAATCCCCTTGAATTAGAATTGATTATTCTTCTTTAAGGCCTAATTTGATTATCTTGAACCTCCTCGCATCATTCAAGAAATTGCCATGCCTGGTTGATATAGCGAACCCCAGGTATAATAAACATATAAGTAAAGGCAATATTTAACGCAAAAGAAACAATGTCCAAAAAAACATTTACCAAGAAAGAGACTAAGCAAATAGCCAACAAAATAATTGATCAATGCAGGGTAGATCCTAAAGAGGAGTTCAAATTATCTGACCATAAAACCTATTGGGAGGAATTTGAGCAAGAATTTGGGCAAGATGATCGCACCATTAAAAAGTCGGCAAAAGCATTGTTGGAAAAGAATATTTCAGCCATGACTGAAGCACAGGATTTGTTCTATGCAAGCAGTAAATATTCACTATTGCTGGTTTTTCAGGCAATGGATGCTGCCGGGAAAGATGGAACCATCAAGCATGTTGTGTCGGGAATAAATCCTCAGGGGTGCCGGGTAGACAGTTTTAAGAAACCATCTTCCAATGAACTTGCCCATAACTGGCTTTGGCGGTATACCAAAGCAATGCCTTCTAAAGGGATGATAGGCATCTTTAACAGGTCGTATTATGAGGAAGTTTTGGTTTTGAAGGTACATCCGGAACTCCTTCAAAATGGAGTTCAGTCGGACGGACAAACAGATGATTCGATTTGGGAGGCTCGTTATGAGGATATCAACAACCTCGAAAAACATCTTGTTAATAGCAATACCATCATCTTAAAATTCTTCTTGAATGTGTCTAAAAAGGAACAAAAGCGTCGCTTTATAGAGAGATTGGAAAACAGCGATAAAAATTGGAAATTTTCAGAATCAGATCTTTCAGAGCGTGGAAGATGGGATGATTATATGGACGCGTTTGAAACTGCTATAAATGCTACCTCTACTGAGAATGCGCCCTGGTATGCGATACCTGCGGATAATAAATGGAGAATGCGCTCTATTATTTCACAAATAATCACGGATACCATTAATTCTTTGGATATGGAGTATCCAAAAACTACCCCGGAACGTAAAATAAAATTAGAGCAGGCGCTGGAAAATTTACTAAACGAAAAAGATTAAGATTTAATATCTTAATTCGCAGATTTCAGGATTGGATTAATAGGATTAATTTCAATTCTGGAATAGGGATTTTCAAATTGTTCTGATAGTTTTAAATAGTAAACCAGTATTTTCTTATGTGGTTACAAATTGCCATTTGTTTACAAATTGTCCTGGAGATAATTGCGATTTATGTTTTAATTAAAGACGGACAATCCCCCGTTCGTATCTGGACATGGATACTGATAATTTTGGTCTTCCCAATTTTGGGAGTAGTGCTATATGTTTTTTTCGGGATGAACCTTAGGAAACAAAAAATGTTCGATCTGAAAAAGGAAATAGACTATGATCAGTTTGAAAAGTTCATAGATAGGTATTCAGAGGAAGCGGAGCAAAAAATTTTAAAGCGGGATGATGTTACAACCCGGTATATACATCTTATCAGATTGCTTACAAGAGTTAATAGCTCCTTACTCACGTTTAACAATAAGGTTAAGATACTCAATGACGGACCGGATACTTTCGAAGCAATTTTTGAGGCTTGCGAAAAGGCAGAACGATTTATTCACCTGCAATACTATATTTTCATCGACGGGGAATTGGCAGATCGTTTTGCCACACTTTTCGCAAAGAAAATAAAGCAGGGCGTTGAAGTTAGGTTAATTTATGATGCCCTGGGCAGCTGGGATTTGTCGAACAAAATGATCAGTCGATTTCGCGAGATAGGGGTAAAATTATTTCCTTTTATGCCCGTCCGATTTGGAAGGCTGGCCCGTTTAAATTATCGAAATCACAGGAAGATTTTAATTGTAGACGGGATTATTGGTTTTACGGGTGGCATAAATGTGGATGACAAATATATTAAGGGCGATGAGGTTATGGGTCACTGGACAGACACTCATTTAATGATTCATGGAATGAGCGTGAACTTCCTGCATTTTGTGTTTCTTTCAGATTGGCTTTTTGTCACCAGGGAAAATCTGATTAAACCTGAAATGTTTAATGTGATGGACCCAATAGGTGAAACTCCTGTTCAAATAGTATCCAGTGGTCCGGACACAGATTACCCAAATATTTTACAGCAATACCTCTATATTTTATATCAGGCAAAAGAATATGTCTATATCGTGAATCCTTATTTGATTCCAGATTCCAGGCTTTCTATGGCCATTAAAACGGTTGCACTAAGCGGGATAGATATACGGATAATAGTTCCAAGGAATTCTGAGTCGTCCATGATTCATTGGACAGTACAATCCTTTTTTGGCAGGTTCCTCAGTGCAGGTGTAAAGATCTATTTATTTCAGGAAGGATTTATTCACTCAAAAGTTATAATTTCAGACGATTCCGTTTGTTCTATTGGAACTGCCAATTTAGATATTCGGAGTTTTGAACAGAATTTTGAAGTGAATGCGCTGATCTATGATAAGGAGGTAACCATGAATATGAACAAGCAATTTGCTATATTTCAAAATAACAGTAAACCGCTGACCCTGGAGGAACACACAGCCAGACCTAATATAGATCGGGTAAAGGAAAAATTGGCAAGATTAAGCAGCCCTTTGATGTAGAGGAGCTATTCCCTTTTTAAACCATGTAGGTTTCAGATGTGTAAAAGACAGCATGTAGTTCAACTTATAAACTAATTTCAATAAAAAAGGCCCGGTTATCCGGGCCTTCAAATTTTTGTAGTATTATCATCTTTTATTGAACCGGGTCAAATGAAAAATGTTGTCCCCCCAAAGAGGCTTCAACCATTAATCCGCCTTTTGCCATAGTAAAAACGGCAACGCCATCCTGGTAAGAGAAATCCGCAGTGGCACCAACTGTAATTGCTGTAGCTGTTGCCTGAGCATTAAACTTTAATTTACCGCTGGTAAATCGGTTATAAGCGTCCTGATTTTCGAAGAAAATAACCTCACCGTATTGTTGACCTCCTGCCTGGAGACCAAAAGATGCCTGGCCCAGTTTTGAAGTGCCTTTTATTACTTTGTTTTGGTATACAATACCTTTGCCTCCTGCGCCTCCTATTACTAATCCTGCCTTAGTTATTTTGGGAAAAATAGCATAACCGAAAGATTTGTCCTTATAGGTTTGTAATTTGGGAACTCTTTCAATCATGTCAGACAAAGTAGAATTGCAATCTCTTTCCAGATCTGCATTCCAACCTGCTATTTGCCCATAAGAACTAAATGAGAAAGCAAGGCCAGCAAGAAACAATAAAAAAGAAGTTTTTTTAAAATAGTTAGTGTTCATTTTTGTTTTTTTAAGTTATTAAATTATTTATGGGAACTTTCTGATATACAGTATTTTAATGCCGTTAATAGTCAAATATATAATGAAATTAGCAGGCTGAGAAAGGTACAAAAAACATGGGAAAGTATCTCAAATTTATTGAACTATTTCAGTCTATTTTAATGCAATTATTGTGCCAAAGATATTTTAATAGATTAATTGAGCTATGGCAGAAGAATTTATTAATAGACTAATTACTTTTAAAACCTTTTGCAATAGAATTTGCATACGCGGATGCTGTATTAATTACATTATCCGGATTTTCAATAGATGCAGTAATCCAGGCCTCAAGCTGCTTGTCATCTTCCTTGTCCAAATTATAGATTACGGTTTCAAGTGTATAGAGTTTTGAAGTAATGGTAGTACCTTCTTGCTTTAAAGCAACTTGATCGACGGAATATGTGCCCGGCATGTCCCAATAAGCGTAAAATCCTCCATAAACGAAAGGCATACTTGCTCCGCCATAAATCACCGGAGCATCATATTGTTCCGCACCCAATTCACGCGAATTCACCTCAATACCCTTTAATAAGGTAAGCACAACTCCATTATATCCGTCTTTTTCCAAAATAGCTCGGATATGCTGTCTTTGATCATCAGATACCTTAGTGTTTGGTTTGAAATCGGGATATTTTTTATAGCTGGCTGTTGCGTTATACCCACTGGAGACAAGTTTATTGGTTATAGCATCTTCATAAGCCACCCTCACATCCTTCTTTGTTGATCTGCCAACAACAAGAATTTTTTTATCCTGCATTGTAGCAACAGAATCGGATTTATAGGATTTAATTATTTTAAAACTTGAGCAACTAGTCAAAAGTAGTGCAGTAAGGATCAAAATTAGAGGTAATGTCTTTTTCATGTTTTTTATTTGAACGGCTAATTTATAGATAATTTTTGGAATCAATCCTACCTGATAAATTCGGCTGTGCCAATTTTCCCGTTTCTTAGAATAGTCATTGTAATAATGTCTCCTTTTTGAGCTTCGGCTATTTTCTTTCTTATTTGGAAAATAGAGTTGATATCTTTAATAGTTATGCCCCCCAGTTCAAGAATAATGTCCCCGCCAATTGTAAGTTCTGTTTCTTCAATTTTGGCCGGGATATTACCACCCTTCAGGCCCAATGCGCTTCCCGAACCTTTAGATGATAAACTTGTAATCAATAAACCCGCTTCCTGAGGCACATTAAGAGCTTTTGCCAGGTCTCCGTCGATTAATATTGATTCCATACCTCCCCAAACACCTGGCTCCTGCAGTAGTAGTTTATTTGCCACATTAGATGACATTGCAAAACCAATTCCTTCAAAACCTCCGGAGTTACTGTATATTCTGCTTGCTATTCCTATTACTTCACCTCTCATATTAAACATAGGACCCCCTGAATTACCGGGATTTATGGAAGCATCCGTTTGCAGAAACTCAATCTTAACAAAATCATTGCTTAAATGTACGGGTGTAAATCTACCACTGAGTATTCCTCGTGATAGTGATTGTTTAAAGCCATGAGGGGCGCCTAGGACAAAAACATCTTCTCCAACAGATACCTCATCAGAATCGCCAATGGCGGCAACTTTTTTATTCTTTAGCTGGAAATCTCCTTTTATTTTTACGAGGGCAACATCAGCTTGTGCAACAGAACTTATTACTGTTCCCTCATAAATGTCACCATCAAGAAATTCTATTTGAACTTCTTCCGCAGTTTGTACCACATGAGCCGCAGTCCATATCAGGCCTTCTTCAGATATCAATACTCCGGAACCCTGAGATTCCTCTGTGACTACCTGAATATATTCCCCGTCACTTTCCCTGGAAACGTTAATGATATTTATTACTACTACCGAGGAATTAATTTCCTTATATAACTCTGCAAGTTTTTGTGCATTTGTAATTAAGGAAACAAAGAATGTAAGTGCTAAGATTAGTTTTTTCATTTAAATTTTTTTGAAGAGGGTATAATTAAGATCGTAGCTTTTATTAAATTTTCCAATAAGTTAAATACCAGCCCATTTCCAATTTATTTGTCCAGGATATAGTTTCTTTTTTTTGTGGAACTTTATTTATGGGTTAATACTCTGGTCAATTAAGGCATCCGCAAGCTCTTTTGAATACTGTGCTATAGCTTCTTTAATATCTGTGGGGTTTTTCAATTTAAATCTGCCAACCCACTGCAAATTGTCATTCTGAGCTACAGTTATATCGTACAAACAACTTTCTACGGTATAATCTACCGCTGTTTCTATTCGATCCGGTTCCCAGGAAGTGGCAGGGTAATAGCTATAATACGCCCCAAACCTACCATATTGAGGCGGTTGGTATTC
>CBDTVT010000065.1:0-14801 GCA_965364275.1 uncultured Eudoraea sp.
AGTTATTACAGGAATTATTCTTATTTGCTATTTCTTTTTTAAAATTAATACGGTATTGATCTATATAGCTATTGCTGTTGTTATTTCACTTCTTGGGAGACCTGTAGTAGTATTCCTCAGAGACAGGTTAAAGATGAGGAACACTCTTGCGGTAATTTTAACTATGCTGTCATTTTTGGGGATAGTAATCGGAATTATTTTAATGTTTATACCCTTGTTGATAAAGCAGGGTCAGAATCTTTCATTGCTTGATATTGATGCGTTACAACAAAATCTTGAAAATCTTTACTATGAGGTTACAAATTATTTTGGAATTACTACAGTCGATATTAAAATGCAGCTACGCGACTCCAAAATATTTTCTAAGATAAATTTTGGTGTTATTCCAGAGTTTTTAAATTCCGTGGTGGGTCTTTTAGGGAGTTTAAGTATTGGCCTGTTCTCTGTTATGTTTATTGCTTTCTTCTATCTTAAAGACAGCAAACTACTACAGGAAAGTTTAATGGTGCTGATTCCTGATGACAAGGAGCCCAGATTAAAAAAATCTATGCACACTATCAAAGTTCTTTTATCCCGATATTTTGGTGGATTGGTACTTCAAATCTCAATACTCTTCGTTATCTACACCGCAGTTCTTTTAATCTTTGGAATCGAAAATCCTGTGGTCATCGCTTTTCTTTGCGCTCTTTTAAATCTCATCCCATATATTGGACCTGTAATTAGCGGTTTTTTAATGGCAATGCTAACTATGACCAGTAATTTAGGGGCCGATTTTAGCACGGTAATTTTACCTAAAACCATCTATGTTATGATTGGTTTTACAATAGGGCAATTGGTTGATAATTTTTTCTCACAACCATTTATTTTTTCCAATAGTGTAAAATCTCACCCGCTTGAAATATTCCTTGTTATTATTATAGGAGGACTGCTTTTTGGGATTACGGGAATGGTCATTGCGGTACCAGGATATACAGTGATAAAGGTTGTTTTAAAAGAGTTTTTTGCTGATAATAAGATCGTAAAGTCCTTGACTAAAAATTTATAGTTATACTTTGAATAAAGATATCTTAAGAACTGGTGTACAGAGTTATATAATTAATAATTTAAATACTGACATCATGTCAGTATTGCTTAAAAAGAATGATTTTGATGCAATTTCTTCAAAAGAACTAGTGCAGCAGATAGAAGGTAAAAAAAAGTGTGCTGTTAAACTCCCAATCTGGTTCAATTCAGAAAAAATATACTACCCTCCTAAGTTAAATATTGAGCAATCCTCCTCAGAAAAAACAGCCTTGTATAAGGCAGGTTTGCTTAGTGGAAAATCTCTCTTGGATCTTACTGGAGGCTTTGGTGTGGACAGTTATTTTTTTAGTCAAAAGATACCCGAAGTTATACTATGTGAAATTAGTCGGGAATTATCAGAAATCACCGCTCATAATTTAAACATCCTTCGAGCACACAATATTAAAGTTCTAAATGTTGATGGAATTGAATATTTAAAAAAGTCTGATAAAATATTCGATTGGATTTATACAGATCCATCCAGAAGAGATAAAACTAAGGACAAAGTATTTAAATTATCGGACTGTTCCCCGGATATTACGGAACATTTAGATCTCTTGAAGGATAAATCAAAAGCTATCCTCCTAAAGACCTCCCCCCTATTAGATATTACTATTGGAATCAAAGAATTAAAAAATATTGAGGAGATACATGTAGTTGCAGTGAATAACGATGTTAAGGAAGTACTATGGATAATTAAAGACGACAATCCGCCAGACCCTATAATAAAAACTATCAATATCAAAAATACACAAGACGAAGTTTTTGTTTTTAAACGCTCAATTGAAAATACAACTAAATCTGGCTTCTCCCGGCCACTGAACTTCTTGTATGAGCCTAATGCTGCTATTCTGAAGGCGGGAGCATTTAAGATCCTTGGAAACAAATTCCATTTAAAAAAGTTGCATGAGCATACGCATTTGTACACCTCTGAAAAGGAAGTGCAATTTCCCGGGAGAGTTTTTAGAATACTTTCTACTCATCCTTACAGTAAAAAATCAATAGCTGCACTGAATGTTCGAAAAGCAAATATTACTATTCGCAACTTCCCTATACCAGTTGCTGATATAAGAAAAAAATATAAAATAAAGGAAGGCGGGGAGCTCTATTTATTTTTTGTAAAGGATCTCAACAATAAACTCCTGATTCTTAAATGTTCAAAAATATAGCAAAAATATTTTTCGGTATATTTAGATAATTTAATCACCTAAGTATAACTATTGATCATTAATACATGGAATCCAAAACATTCAACATTAACAGGAGAAACTTTCTTAAAGGTGCTACAGCAGCTGCCGTATTATCTTCATTTGGAACTTACGGGTTTGAACTTATGTACAGAGATAAACCATGGCGAGTAGGGCTTATTGGTGCGGGTTGGTACGGCAGTAGCGATCTTTTTAAGCTCATACAGGTAACAAATTTAGAAGTTATATCAATATGTGATGTAGACAGCAATTTTGTAGAAGACACAGCCAACCTGGTGGCCCAGCGGCAGAGATCAGGTAAAAAACCAAAAAAATATTCTGATTATAGGGAAATGCTTGCAAAAGAAGGTCTGGAAATTGTGTTGATAGGCTCCCCAGACCATTGGCATGCACTGCAATGCATTGATGCACTAAAGGCAGGGGCTCACGTTTATGTTCAAAAACCTATTAGTGTTGATGTAATTGAAGGAGAAGCCATGGTCGCTGCCGCACGAAAATATAATAGAGTTGTGCAGGTAGGGACGCAGCGTAAAAGTACTCCCCACCTAATCCATGCCAAAAAGAATATAGTGGACACCGGGATGCTTGGGAAAATATCTCATGTTGAGATGTGTTGCTATTTCCATATGCGCGCAAATGGAAATCCTCCTATTGAGAAAGTTCCTGATTTTCTCGATTATGAAATGTGGACTGGACCTGCCCCGCTTAGACCATATGATGGTTTGCCTCACAAAAGATGGTGGCGGACTTTTATGGAATACAGTAATGGAATAATGGGTGATATGTGCGTTCATATGTTTGATACGGTTAGATGGATGCTGGATTTAGATTGGCCCAACCGCATTAGTTCTACTGGAGGTATTTATGTTCAAAAGGACGGGAAATCCAATATTGCGGATACACAATCGGCTATTTTTGAATACGATAATCTCAATTGCATTTGGCAGCATAGAAGTTGGGGTACGCCCGATGACCCGGAATACCCCTGGTCATTTAAATTATTTGGAGAAAAGGGAACACTTTCCGGAAGTACTATGCAATATGATTTTGTTCCATACGGAGATGGTAAACCAATACATATGGATGTAGTCTACGAAAAAGAGCAATATCCCGAAGATTTAACGGAAAAGAACATAGAACTTAATGCCGCACCGGCCACGAGGTTGCATATGCTCGATTTTCTGTCAGCTATAGATAAAGGCACAAAACCGATTGCCGACATTTTGAATGGTCATATTTCAACAGCCAGTTGTATTCTTGCAAATTTGTCTATGGAAGTTAAAAGACCTTTGATCTATGATCCTAAAAATTTGGTGGTAGTAGATGATTTAGAAGCGACAAAACTGCTGCAAAGACCTTATCGCAGTCCATACGAACACCCCCATCCGAACCAGTTTATTTGATAAAATTCGGTTATACTAAAATTGAAGCGTCCATTCATACAGAAGCTGAGTCCACTTATTAAGACTTTGGTTCTTTGTAGCTAATGAGAAGCCATGCCCGCCTTCCGGATAAATATGAAGTTCTGCCGGTACTCCTTTTTGGTTTAGAGCCTGAAAAAATAACAGACTGTTCTCCGGCGGCACAACTTTATCGTCTGCAGCATGGAAAAGAATTGTTGGAGGCGTATTTTCTGAAACCTGAAGTTCATTTGAAAAGTACGCAATACTTTCACTATCCGGTTCATCACCCAAAAGAGCCTTTTTAGATCCGCTATGGGCGGAAGAATCAGAAAAGGAAATAACGGGATAAACCAATGCCATAAAATCGGGCCGGGCACTTAATAAATCGGCGCCGTCTACATATTTATATACCTCGTCAACAAAATGAGTCCCAAGCGTAGATGCGAGATGCCCACCAGCAGAAAACCCAATAATTCCTATCTTTTTATCATCAATATTCCAGGTTTTTCCCATGTACCGCACAAGCCTCATGGCCCTTTGTGCATCCTGTAAAGGAACAAATTGATTATTTTCTAGGGATTTTGAAATGGGTAACCTGTACTTTACCACTATTCCCGCAATTCCTTTTGAATTCAAAAATTTGGCAATATCACTCCCTTCCCAATCATATGCTAAAATTTGGTACCCTCCTCCAGGAAAAATTAACATTGCCTTACCCGTACTATTGGCTTCAGATGGCAAATACACCTCTATTTGAGGAGTTTGAACATAACTAATTTTTTGAATAGCGCCCTTCTCTAGTATCTCCTCTTCATCAGATTCAATTCTGTTCGGAATAGCATCTGCCGGCCAAAGCGGCAATATTGTATCCTGGGTATAAGCATTAAGCCCAAGAAAAAAAGCAATTAAAGAAGTATATATAGTCTTAACTTTTAGCCCGGTTTTTATTTGTGTAGCCATCTTTTTACTTTATCTAATTACATTCCCATTTAAAATCTGAAATGCGGTCATTAGAAGCGCTGGAGAGGTTATAGTGCCACCACTCCGTCCTTACTGACCAAAATCCGTATTTTTCCATAGTTTCTTTTAAGATTTTCCTATTGTGCAGAATTTCTTGCGGTAAATCCACATTATCGTGATATGCCTTTTTACCAAAGAAATCAAAGTCAGTGCCCATATCCAATTCATCTCCTCCTAATGTTACCAGGGTAATATCTACTGCACCTCCCTTATTATGGATGGAACCTTTAACAGGGTTTGCCACATACTGCGGATTCGGGACAATCTCCCACATTTTATATTGAACAGAATTAGGCCGGTAGCAATCGAAAAACTTAATTCTATACCCCTGCTTTATAAAATCCTTGTTTGCCTTAACTAAGGCTTTTGCTGTCTTTACGCGCGTATAACATTCCGCACAGTCGTATACCTTGGCTTTTAAAAAATTGTTTTCCGTGGCATATCTAAGATCATATTCAAAATCCTTGTTGTAATCAGCTAAACGCACGAAGGTCGTATCGGCCACCTCATCTAAAGATTTGAGTGTGTGCTCCCCGGGAGCAATTCTTGATTGGGCAAGTGTATCCAAAACAATAACTGAATCTGACATGGTATCTATTGCTTTCTCATTTTCCGATTTTTCTTTACAAGCGCAAAATAGAAGGATAAAACAAAAAAATAGGATGTGTTTCAAAAGTGATTCTGTTAATTGAATAGTATAAAGACGAAGTTAGAGAAAATTTAAAAACACATACTCCTTCCAAAGCTCATTTATATCCTTAAGCATTTTTTTTACAAAGCACTGCCCAATATTAATTATACTGACCTATGCAGCTTCCGCGAGATAAAAATCAGATCGATTTATGATTCAATTTAGTTAGACATTCTATTAATTTTTAAGGAACTTTATAGAAGAATATACCCATGCATAAAAAAATTACATATTGGATCAAAGTCATGTTTTTATTGATTTCCCTGCAGTCTTGTAAATCGACAACGACTTTAATGAAACAGGAAGCTACTCTGGCCGACAAGATGGGAAGCAAACAAACCGAGTACTTATACAACAGAATTAAAGAGATAGCTAAAGTCGGTTATGCATTTGGACACCAGGATGCCACAGCATACGGAATGGGTTGGAAAAACGATATTGGTCTGTTAGAAAAAATAGCAATCGATAAAAACAAACCATATGCTCTTTCGGAAGCAGGCTTAAATGAAATCCCAATAGCCAACTGGTGGACAGAAGTTCTTGATCCATATATAGCCAAAAGCGGGATCAGCTGGGCCTTATTTGGAGAAATGCCTGGCCAAACCATTACTGCGCACCATATATTGGACAGGCCGGCGCATCAGATTTTATTTTGTTTGAAAATTTATCACATGTCTTATTTCTGAATGATGTCAAAAAAATTAGGTAGCAAAGACCACAAACCAAAACAGGATACTGATATAAAGTATGACAATTTTATAAAGCAATCAACTAAGGAACTTGCGAATATCCTAGAATTTTGGCAATTAAATACAATCGATAGTGCCTATAGTGGCTTTTATGGAAGGCGCGATCATTTTAACAGGCTTATCCCAAAAGCTCAAAAAGGAATAATCCTCAATACCCGGATTCTTTGGTCTTTTTCAGCAGCGGGAAATTTTTATGGCAATACCCAATATCTAGAGATTTGTGAGCGGGCTTTTTCTTATTTAAAAGATAAATTTAAAGATGAGGAATATGGCGGAGTATATTGGATGTTGGATTACAAAGGCTTCCCATCTATAACAAGAAAACAAACTTACGCTCAGGCTTTTGCAATTTATTCCCTTTCTGAATACTACAATTATTCCCGAAATCGTGTCGCCCTGGATTGGGCAATGGAAATATTTTATCAACTTGAAAAAATTGCTCTGGACGTTAATTCGGGGGGCTATGTTGAATCCTTTAAACGCGATTGGCAGCCGATAGAGGATATGCGGCTCAGTGAAAAGGATCTCAATGCCAGTAAGACCATGAATACCCATTTGCACATTCTTGAGGCCTACACTACCCTATTTGAAGTAAGCGGGAATGAGAAAGTAGGCAGTGCTCTAGAGAATTTAATTCATTTGATTTTAAACAGATTCTTGACGGAAGATTATCACTTCAGATTATTTTTTAGCAAGGACTGGAACTCTTTATCTACTGAAGTTTCTTATGGCCACGATATAGAAGCCGCATGGTTATTGGTGAATGCCGCTCGTAAATTAGGCAACAAAGACCTGATAATGTCTACAGAAACCAAGGCAATTTCAATAGCCGATACCTTTGTAACGAAAGCGCTGGATAAAGATTTTGGGGTTTATAACAATATAGATGTTCAGAACATGAAAGTAGACACTGATAAACATTGGTGGCCTCAGGCCGAGGCCATTGTTGGTTTACTATATGTCTGGAATATAACGGGAATTAATAAATACTTTAATATTGCTTTTAAGATCTGGAACTTTATTGATAAGACAATTCTAGACAAGATTAATGGGGAATGGTTTTTTAGAGTAAATAAAGATGGTGTACCTTATAAGAATGAAAATAAAGTAGGACCCTGGAAATGTCCCTACCACAACAGCAGGGCTTGTATGGAAATTGTAAGGCTATTGAAACTACCTGGATTGAACTAAAAACAACAAATAATTTAAACCAAATGAAAACGAGAATCCTATTATTGCTAATATTTTGCTCTTTAACGGCTATCTCCTGCAAGGAGGATAATAAAAAAGCCCCTGTGGCAACGGATAGTGAGCCAGATATATGGATGCTTGGTTTCGAAAAAACGGATAAAAATCCAATTATGATAGCAGACTCCAGTTATGTTTTCATGGATCCGGTGACAAAAGAGGATGTACAATGGCAAAAAGCCGATGTATTTAATCCTGCTGCAGTGGTACGGAATGACACCGTTTTTATGCTCTTCAGGGCCGAGGATAACCCTGAAGCCGTTTTAGGAGGAAGAACTTCCCGCATTGGTCTTGCATACAGTACAGATGGAATAAATTTCAGCAAATACCCGGAACCTGTTTTATATCCTGAAGAAGATGAATTTCACAAGTGGGATTACCCCGGGGGCAATGAAGATCCCAGAGTAGTAGAAATGCCCGACGGGACTTATTTAATGATGTATACAAGCTGGAATAAAGACGTGGCAAGGTTATCAAGTGCTACTTCAAAAGACCTTAAGAATTGGACCAAACATGGGCCGGTTTTTGAAAATTTTCAAGAAGGGAAATTCAATAATATCTGGAGTAAATCCGGATCAGTAGTTACAGAGTTGAAAAATGGACGGTTAATCGCTAAAAAAGTAAATGGCAAATTTTTAATGTATTGGGGAGAGTTATTTGTCAATTTAGCTCAATCTGAGGACGGCATCGATTGGGAGCCCTATTTGGACAAAAAAGGTGAACTATTGCATGTATTAACTCCTTCTATTGGTGAATTTGACAGTCATTTAACCGAACCCGGACCTCCTGCCCTTTATACGGAGAATGGAATACTCTTGCTTTACAATGGCAAAAACTTAAGTGGAGAAGGCGCCAGTACAAAAGTAGCTGAGGGCACCTATTGCGGAGGTCAGGCATTGTTTGATATTAAAGAGCCATCCCGGCTTATTAAGAGACTTCAGGAGCCATTTATATGCCCAAGCCTTCCGCATGAAACAAGTGGACAGTACAAAGCGGGGACCACTTTTATTGAAGGTTTGGTCTTTTATAAAAATAAATGGTTTCTTTATTATGGAACAGCTGACAGTATGGTAGGGTTGGCCGTGAAATCGGATTAAAATGAGGTTAAATATAAGTTTGCTGCTACTTCTATTACTCCTTGGGTGTGATACTAAAAAGGAAGATGCAACAATGGTAAAACGGCCAAACATTGTTTTAATCATGGCTGATGACCAGGGATGGGGCGACCTAAGTATAAGCGGCAACAGCAACCTCAGCACTCCAAATATTGATGCACTGGCACAAAATGGCGTTTCTTTTGAAAATTTCTATGTACAAGCTGTATGCTCCCCAACCAGGGCAGAATTACTATGCGGGAGACAATTTCAACGGCTTGGAGTTTATGCCACTTCTGCCGGCGGTGAAAGGCTGAATCTGGACGAAACCACAATTGCTGAGGTATTTAAAAAGGCAGGTTACCAAACAGCAGCCTATGGCAAATGGCACAGCGGCATGCAACCACCTTATCATCCTAATACCCGAGGGTTTGATGATTTTTATGGTTTTGCTTCTGGGCATTGGGGTAATTATTTTGATCCACTCATAGAGCATAACGGTAAACTGGTAAAAGGAAAAGGGTTTTTAGTAGATGATCTCACTAATAGAGCCTTGGAATTTATCACTAAGAATAAGGAAAAGCCCTTTTTACTTTATTTACCCTATAATACCCCTCATAGCCCAATGCAGGTTCCGGACAAGTATTGGAATAAATTCAAGGATAAGGTATTAACTGAAAAACACCGGGATACAACTATCGAGGATCCCAATTTTACAAGAGCCGCTCTTGCCATGGTGGAGAATATTGATGATAATGTTGGCAGGATAATAAATAAACTTCGGGAATTAAATTTAGAGGAAAATACCATTATCGTTTACCTTTCAGACAATGGCCCCAACGGATGGCGGTGGAATGCCGGTATGCGTGGTAAAAAAGGTTCTACCGATGAGGGTGGTGTACGCAGCCCATTGTTTATCAGCTGGAAAAATTCCATCCCGGCTTCTAAAAACATAACTCAAATAGCAAGCGCCATCGACATCCTACCCACTTTGGCCGGTTTGGCAGGTATTGAAGCGAAAACGCTTAAACCCCTGGATGGGCTCAATATGGAGCCTCTGATTTTTGAAAAAAACCCTCCCTGGAAATCCCGATTTATTTACAACCATTGGAATGAAAAAACCAGTGTTAGATCACAGGAATTTCGATTGGATGATGAAAACCGACTTTATCATATACCTTCAGACCTGGGTCAAACAAAGGATGTATCGAAAAATTATCCTGAAGTTTATACTTCTCTGTTAAATGCAAAAGAGAGCTGGCAACAAGAAGTGTCCATACGTTTAGATTACATTAGGCCATTTACTATAGGACACCCAAACATTGAGACTACACAACTCCCAGCGCGTGACGGAATTGCACATGGCGGAATTAAACGAAGCAACAAATATCCAAATTGTTCCTTTTATACAAATTGGAAAAGTCTCGAAGATTCCATTACCTGGGATGCAGAGGTTTTGTCAGATGGCGATTATGAGGTAGTTCTGTATTATAGCTGTACTGAGAAAAATGTGGGATCTACCCTGCTGCTTGAATTCGATTCCGGCAATCTTAGTAAAAAAATTACTGAGTCTCATGATCCACCACTTCAAGGAAAGGAAAATGACAGGATTCCACGAATTGAATCCTATATAAAGGATTTTAAACCCATTTCAATGGGAATAATGAAATTAAAAAAAGGCAAAGGGCAACTTACCCTTCGGGCATCGGAAATAACTGGTGAAGAGGTTATAGATTTTAGATTGCTGCTTTTTAATAAATTGAATTAGAAGTTAATCTAAACTATAAAGCAAATCATCGCTGTCTGTATAACCAATCCGAACAGCCTTTGCGATAAATGAAACATTCTTGTTCAAAGGTTCGGAGTAAATGTGCCAGCTAACATCTCCGGGTTCTTGCCATATAATGGTAGCATCAGATTTTTCTGAAATCAGATTAATTTCATCAGATTTTTCAACCATTTGAATTGGTTTTAATTTAGGTTGTTCACCATTTGGAAACCACATATTTATCAAATCTTTTTCAGGAGTTCTGCCCAGGTCATTGGTTTCTTTGATCCAATTGTTTAGGACCTTTCTTAAATGAACTAAAGTATCCTGAAATTGTATTTTGTCTGAAAGATTAACTAATTCAAAGGGGTCATTTTCCATATCATATAATTCTTCTTCTGGTTTAGGTGTCCTGAACCACAAAGAAGAAAGGGAATCTAATTTTCCCAAAGCATGCAACGTCATCATATTTTGCATCATCGGCATTTGTTCACGGTATTTAACCGCCATGGCATTTGATATTTCGGGATTGTAATTCCTTATATACTTAAATTTCTTGGTGCGAACGGCGCGTAATTTATCATACATTTCGTCAAACCTGTCTGACGAAGCAAAAACATAGTTGCTTTCCGTACTGTCTTTATAAACTCCAAATCGTGCCTTGCCTTGCATGACCTTAGGTGGCATAATTCCGGCCCAGGAAAGAAGCGTTGGAGCAAAATCGATGAAACTTAAAAGTTGATCATCGTAATTACTCTTTTTTATATTATCCTGAAATTTAATAACCAGGGGAAGTTTTATTCCTGTATCATACAAAGCTCTTTTATACCTTGGGAAAGGACCACCATGATCTCCATAAAAGAAGATAATACTGTTTTCATACAGACCGTCTTCCTTTAATTGATGAATAATTTTCCCTAGTTGTTCATCCAAGCGTTTTAAGTTAGAGTAATTAACAGCTAGATCATGGCGAATAACATCGTTATCCGGAAAATATGGTGGAACGGTTATGGAATCTGGTGAGACGTATAATTCTTCTTCACCTTGTTTCCAGATGCCTGATTCATGACAAACATTAAAATTAAAAACGGAAAAAAAAGGAGCGTCTTTCGGCCTGTTCCTCCAATGCGCACTCGTACTACTTTCATCCCAACCAGATTCCGGTGCCCTAAAATTGTAATCCTCCTTGGCGTTATTAGTGCAGTAATAACCTTCCTTACGCAGGTATTCTGTAAACATTTTTACTCCGTCCGGAACTAAAGGCGAATAACTGGGAATACCTATCTCTGGCTGATTTTCTGTAGTATAGGCTTTATAAGTGCGCATATTATGAGTACCTAATGTGGTTGGGTACATCCCGGTAATAATTGCACTCCTGGTAGGGGCACAAACCGGTACAGGCGTATAGGCATTGGTAAAAACAACACCATCCAAAGAAAGCGACTCAATATTTGGCAGAGAGATTGTACTATCACCGTACATCGGAAAAAAGTCGGGCGATTGATCCTCCGCCACCAACCAAATAATGTTTGGCCTAATTTGGGCCTCACTTTGTATTTCATTATTCTTGCAGCCAGTTGCAAATGCAAAGAACAAAAAACACCAGTAGAATGATCTAATAACTATTCTCAAAGGTTTTCAAGAAATTTAAGACTACTAGGCACCTGTTCCACTACCCTGGAGCACTCATCTTCAATAAACATATATTCAACAATACCAAGTTCTTTGGCACGTTTAACCACACCGGCAATATCTACTTGTCCTGTTCCCAGTACTACGTTGGTCTCAACATCTTCATGCCCTGTATCGTTGCCTTTTACCCCATGCTCCAAATCCTTAAGATGTAGTAATACAACTTTATCAGGATAGCGATTCAAAAGTGCAAGAGGATCTCCCCCTCCATGATGCACCCAATACACATCCATTTCAAAAGCAAAATGAGCTGCATTTTTTGCCATATAATCAAACAGAGTGCCATCCTCATAAGGCCGGAATTCATAACCATGAGCATGATAGGCCAGCGTAATCCCTTCTTCTTTTAATCGTTTCCCTGCTTTATTAAAAACCGCGGTAGCCTCCTTTGTTTTAGCAATGTCGAAAGTATTTCCATCATGTGGAATCCATGCACACATTACGTATTTGGCACCAAATGTTTTAGCGTTTTGAACGACCTTCTCGATATCATTTTGCAGGTCCTCATAGCCCGCACCTACACTTACCATTTCCAGACTATTATCCTTGAGTAATTTTTTATATTCGGCCATTGGAAGTCCATAACTACCGCCACCTTCTATTTTGGTAATACCCCAGTCATTAATTATTTTAAGGGTTCCCTGAACATCAGTTTTAAACTGATTTCTTAGGCTGTACAATTGTAAACCTACTTCCTGGGCAACAATCTGATAAGTGCCAAACAGACAACATAAAAGTGCCACCCCCAAAATTGAAAAATTATTTTTTTTCTTCATGTTATTAAATTTTATTTATGTTAGTAAATTTCCTTTATCATCCCATTCTGCAATTATGCCGCGCTTACTTTGATCTACACATTTAGCCAGCCAATCTTCATCATAAGCCAAACCGTGCTGTTCAAGAACATCTTCCGGTACTCCATCCCAAACGTTTGGCATATTCCCTTTATATCCGAGGTCCTCAATACCAATTTTTGAGGTATAGTAACCGGTGAGTGTAAGATTCCGCATTAAAGAGAAAAATTGTATTTCCAGTGGTTGCTTATCCATAGGAATATCGGAATCATAAAACGCAATTGAATCCAGAATTTGCTTTTGTTGCTCTTCAGAAGCCGACTTAAATTCCGTACCAAAATCAGTATTACTTTTATGATCGAGCCACATAAGGCCTCCCCGTAAATCTGTCTGTAATTTAGGGACATCTTTCGCCATAAATTCAATAAAATCAGGTACCCCGGCATCTGTAGCGCCCCCAAATTTATCATTCGTAGGCATTATTAGATTACTCAGTATCGCAATAGTACCTAATTCGTGTTCATTAAAAAACTGTTCAGAATTTAATTTCTCAATAAGTTCTTTCTCTTCCGGAGTCCTCCCAAAGTGATTTTTATCTGATTTAAGTGCAGCTATTTCCTCAGTGCTTGCTGATTCGGGTTTGCAACCATGAACAACCAGCCCGCCAGCAACGGTTCCAAGTAAGATTGATTTAATACTCTTCCTTCTATCCATTTTTTAGATATTTTGCTGTTTTAACTGTTCTACAATATAGTCAGATGCACGCCATGACAAGGCCAGGATGGTCCATGTGCAGTTTTTATCTCCCTGAGAAACAAAAGGACCAGCATCAGTTATAAAAACATTATTGACATCGTGCAACTGTTGAAATTTATTTACCACAGACTTTTTTGGGTCATCGCCCATTCTGGTAGTTCCTACTTCATGAATAATTGCTCCCGGAGGCAGAAGACCATAATCATCTTCTTTTGAAGGTGAATCACCCAGAACTTCGCCTCCCATGTTGTGGATTAGTTCTTCAAATGTAGACTGCATATGCTTTGCCTGATTTCTTTCAAAATCTGACCATTTATAATTGAAACGAAGTACCGGAATACCGAATTGATCCACAGTCGTCGGGTCTATTTCACAATAGTTATCTTCTCTTGCAACTGCCTCTCCTCGACCTCCAAAACCCAGAACAGATCCATAATATTTTTTAACGTCCTTACGCAGACTTTCGCCATAACCTCCGGTTGGTAAGTTAAAAAATTTATTAAACTCATTTGCGTTAAATCCAAAGCCATAATTAGGCATTCGCATTCCTCCCCAGACCTCAATATGATACCCCCGGGGGAAATCCAAATTCTTGTTATCAAGCCACCAGGGTGTATAAACATGCATTCCGCCTACACCGTCTTCATTGTATACTTTCCGATTCATCAGACCAGGAATAAATCCGGCCCGGCTGCTTCCGGTAGAGTCATGAAGATACTTCCCAACAACATTGCTACTGTTTCCAAGCCCATTAGGATGTTGTTTGCTTTTTGAATTCAGTAGAATCCGTGCAGAACTACAGGCAGAAGCCGCCAATACTACTACCTTTCCTTTTAGCTGGTATTCTTTGCGGTCGTCCTTACTAATATATGAGACCCCGGTAGCTTTTCCTTCTTCATTCGTAGTTACTTCCCGTACCACAGAATTCACATAGAGGTCTACCTGGCCTCCACTTTTTTGAGCAGGAAAAATTAAACAGGAACCTGAAGAAAAATCGGCATAAACCTGGCAGGAACGAGAACATTGGCCACAATAAAAACAAACTCCGCGATCGTTGTTTATTTTTTTCGTAAGCATAGACATTCTGGAGGGAATTACCGGGATATTGGATTTACGCGCACCTTTAATATACATAAGCTCATGAAGTCTCGGTTTTGGTGGTGGAAGAAAAAATCCATCCGGATCATTGGGGAGTCCTTCATTAGTACCGAAGACCCCAATAAGTTTGTCTACCTTATCGTAATATGGTTTTACATCCTCATAGCTAATGGGCCAATTGTCGCCAAGACCATCTATATCTTTATGCTTAAAATCCT
>CBDTVT010000066.1:0-14771 GCA_965364275.1 uncultured Eudoraea sp.
GCCAGTCCGAATCCCCAGGACCATCCAAAATTCTCAGCTAAATACCCGCATAGCATCATTCCGAAAAATGCGCCAGCATTTACTCCCATATAAAATATAGTGTATGCTCCATCTTTTTTGGATTCTTTGCCTTTATACATTTCCGAAATAATCGAAGTAATATTAGGTTTAAAAAACCCGGTTCCTATAACCAAAAAGGCAAGACCCAGATAGAAAGTAGTGGTAGTTTCTACTGCCATAAAAGCATGACCCAAAGTCATAATAGCGCAACCTATTACAACAGCAATACGATATCCCGTAAATTTATCTGCAATATAGCCTCCAATAATAGGAGTTAAATAAAGTAACGAAGCATAGGTGCCTATAAGTGCCAGGGCATGTTCTCTTGGCCAATCCCATCCCGGATTATCACTGACAAATGGAGCAGTAAGGAAGAGGATTAAAAGAATACGCATCCCATAAAAGGAAAAACGTTCCCACATTTCAGTAAAAAACAAGACAAACAGGCCTGCAGGATGTCCTAAGACTTTATCCTTAAAAAGATTCTCGATATCAGTATTCATTTGCTATAGTTTGGTTGTTAATATAAGGTAAAATCCACCGCTCTAAACCAGGGCCTTATTGGGCCAGGTCACCCTCATCCTCTTCAGCTCCATGTGTTAGTCTTTTTAAGGGTTTCAGGACAGCGATCACCAACAAGCCGAAGATGACACAAAAGATAGTAATCCCAGCAAAGATATTGAGCTCGCCAGCCTCTGAGGCCGATTCTCCAATTAATCCGGCTACCTTATTCCCCAACCCGGTAGCAGCAAAATAAACCCCCATCATGAGGGCACCATAACGTACAGGGGCCAGTTTGGTTATAAAAGAGAGCGCAACCGGAGAGGCGCATAATTCACCTATGGTGTGGAAAAGATAGGCCAGCGCTAACCAATATAGTGCCGATTTACCCATGCTTTCATACTGCATAGAGGCAAAGACCATAAAAACAAATCCTAAGCCCATGATGATAACTCCATTTGCCATTTTAAAAAGTGAGGAAGCTTCTTTCCCTCTATGCTTCCACCACATCCAGAAATTGGCAACTGGAACAGCAAATATCATTATATAGAAAGGATTGAAAAACTGAAAAGCGGCAGCAGGAATTTGATAGCCAAATAAGAACCGGTCCGTCCTGTTCTCTGCATACAAATTCATTAGGCCGCCTGCCTGTTCAAATGCCCCCCAAAAGACGATTACTATGATAAAAGAAAGTAACAAGACCAGGTAACGGTCCTTCTCTATTTTTGAACGCAAGTCCCCATAAATGGTTACCATCATGCCTACAACCATAGACAGGAACAAAAAGAAAATAATATAGGCGAGCCTCTGATTCTCTATGTAGTACCAAGCCACGATACTGGAAGAAAGGGCAAGGAGAAAAGTGACCAACAAAGGGGTCCTGGTACTGAATTGTTTGGTAAAAATATCTTTTATCGACACGTTGTCGCTATCGACCTCTATTGCCTTTGGCTTATTTCCTACAGTTACCAGATATTTTTGTCCTGAAAGGTAAATAACCTGGCCCAAAACCATCCCTATAGCCGCTAAACCAAACCCGGCATGCCAACCCCACTTATCGGCTACCCAGGCCACAAGCAAGGCAGCCAAGGCTGCTCCAGTATTTATCCCAATGTAAAAAATTGAAAATCCCTTATCCCTGCGTTCGTCACCTTGTCGGTACAAGCCCCCAACCAGGGTAGATATATTGGGTTTAAGCATCCCTACCCCAGCGATGATCAGTCCTAAGCCGGTATAAAAGGCCCACATAAGCTCTATAGATAAAATACCATGACCGGCCACCAGTAAAAAGCCTCCTATCATAACGGCTCTTTTTTGCCCTATTATCTTATCTGCTATAATGCCCCCGGGTATAGAAGCCACATAGACCAGCATTGTATACCAGCCGTACAAGGACAAAGCCTCTCCGTCTAACCAGCCTAATCCGGGGTTATCTCCCCTTGTCTGCGCTGTCAGATACAATACCAGAATACCTCTCATTCCATAGTAGGAGAAGCGCTCCCACATTTCAGTCATAAACAGAATATAGAGCCCTGTAGGGTGTCCAAAGAATTCTTTCTGGTGTGCTGGTTTTGTTGTCGTAGCCATGGCTTGTTTTGGTTTGTTATAGATTTTTCTTTATAAAATTGGTCATTTTGGTATATAAATGTAATCTGGTATTACCTCCGTGAATACCATGGTCTTTGTCGGGATAAATTGCCCAGTCAAATCGTTTGTTTGCCTGCACCAGGGCTTCTATCATTCGCATACTGTTTTGCACATGTACATTGTCATCACCGGAGCCGTGCACCAACAAATAATCTCCCTTTAATAGCTCGGGATAATTAAAAGGTGAATTCTCATCGTAACCTCCGGGATTCTCAGTTGGGGTTCTCATGAATCGTTCTGTATAGATAGTGTCATAAAAACGCCAACTAGTGACCGGTGCAACTGCAATGGCCAATTCAAAAGTATCACTGCCTTTCAGGATGCAGTTTGTAGACATATGCCCGCCAAAACTCCAACCCCATATCCCTGTTCTATCCGGATCTATAAAAGGGTATTCACTTAGTTTTTTAGCTGCAGCAATTTGATCCTCAGTTTCATATTTCACTAAATTCAAATAAGTCACCTTCTTAAAATCACGTCCCTTAAAACCGGTACCCCTGCCATCCACACAAGCAACAATATACCCCTGTGAAGCTAGAATCTGATGCCAATAATCATTTGTACCCATCCATGTATTGGCCACTTGTTGAGAACCCGGCCCGCTATACTGAAACATTAGCAAGGGATATTTTTTGGAAGGATCAAAATCTTTTGGTTTCACCATCCACATATTCAATTCATTGCCGTTGATAGACATTGTAGAAAATTCCTTAGAACTTAACTCATATTGCCCAAGTTTGCTTCCAAGGTTATTATTGTCTAAAATATCTTTTATTTTATCACCCGATACCGCCTTATGCAGGGAGAATTCAGGAGGTGTAGTGGAATTGGAAAACTCATTTATGAAATAAGTAAAATCTGCACTAAACTCAGCAGAATTGGTTCCTTCTTTTGAAGAGAGTCTCTTCTTATTCTTACCGCTACTCTCAATACGATAGACATCTCTGTTTATTGATCCATTCTCTGAGGATTGGTAATAGACTCTATCCTCATTTGGATCATATCCATAGTAATTGGTTACTTCCCAGTCTCCCTTGGTAATCTGGTTCATTAAATCCCCGCTTTCAGAATGTAAGTAAATGTGATTATATCCATCCTTTTCACTGGTCCAGATAAAGCTATCATCGGCCAGAAAAGTAAGGTTATCTGTAATATCTACATAAGCTTCATCTTTTTCCTCAAGTAAAAGAGATACCGAGTTATTTTGCAGGTTTACGGTATATAAATTTAATTTATTTTGGTGTCTGTTTAATGTTTGAACGCTTATATAATTCGGATCGTTCATCTGAGTTATCCTGGGAATGTAATAGGCATCAGAGAGTGATATTTCTGTAATTTTCTCTGATTCAATATCATAGGTATGCAAGGTAATTACAGAATTATTTTCCCCGGCTTTGGGATACTTAAAAATATATTGAAAAGGATATAAGTCTGTTCCATAAACATCCATCGCATATTCAGGAACAGCAGTTTCATCAAATCTTAAAAAAGCAATTTTTGTCCCGTCTGAGTTCCATTCAAAGGCCCTGACAATTTTAAATTCTTCTTCATACACCCAATCTGCAATGCCATTAATAATCTTATTCCTCTCCCCGTCTGAGGTCATTTTTAATATTTTTCCATCAGCTATATTAAAAAGATAAATATTATTATTATTAGCAAAAGCTACCCTTTTTCCATCCGGTGAAAAAGTGGGTTCCTGAATCCATGTATCCGCTATTTGCGTTATTTTTTTGGTGACTACATCATATATATAATAGATTCCCAATTTAGAACGCCTGTATATTGGAGTCTCTTCTGTTGCCAGTAATATTTTTGATTCGTCTTTACTAAAGGTATATGAACTAAAAGCCGCTTTTGAGGTTAACTCCTTTGAAGAGACCACAGTTTCTAACTTCTCCAATGTACTATAATCGTATTTATCAATGCTGACAATACCTTTGGCTATATCTGTATTTAGAACTGTGTAGTGTTTGCCATTTTTTAAAGGATAAATCGCTTCCATACCCTCGGTTACATAGCCTCCTGACCAAAGCTCTTCCAGAGAAATTTTTTTTTGTTGAGCAGGTGCGTAATTTAAAAAGCAAACGGCAAGAAAAATAAGAACGAAAGATTTATTCATAAAATCTAAAAAAATTTATTATAAACTACCAAGTTTACTAATATTTTTGCGAAAAAAATAACTTTAATCTTAAAATATTGCAACTTTATACCTTAATCCCTCGAATGAAGAAACCCCTTAGCATAATTGTGTAATCACTATCTTTGCCTTCATAGAACAATAGCTTATGACAACACCGATCCAGGGTTTTTCCAAACTTTCCAAAGAAGAAAAAATCAATTGGATTGCCGATAATTATACTGATAATTCGGATACCACAATACAAATACTTAAAAAATACTGGAATGAAGATAATGGGTTACAAAAACTCCATGACGAATTCATAGAGAATACGATCAGCAACTACTACCTTCCTTTTGGAATTGCTCCTAATTTTCTTATTAACGATAAACTATATGCCATTCCAATGGCTATTGAAGAAAGTTCTGTTGTTGCCGCCGCCAGCAAAGCTGCCAAATTCTGGCTGGATAAGGGCGGCTTTAAGACCAGAGTATTAGGTACCCAAAAGATAGGACAGGTACATTTTATCTTCAAAGGTTCTTCAGAGAAATTGCAAGTATTTATTGATGAAATAAAGCCAATTTTAATTAATGATACTAAGTCCATCACCCGAAATATGGAAAAACGCGGGGGTGGAATTACATCAATAGAATTAAGGGATCGGACGCATAAACTCGATAGCTATTATCAGTTGCATTGTAAATTTGAAACCCTTGATGCCATGGGTGCAAATTTCATCAACTCCTGTTTGGAGCAATTGGCAACAACCTTGAAAAGAGAAGCCCAAACCTATAAGTTGTTTAACAAAGGTGAACAGCAAATAGAAGTCGTAATGAGTATTCTTTCTAACTATGTGCCGGAATGCCTTGTTCGGGCCGAGATAAGTTGCCCCATTAATGATTTGGAGGTGGAACAGTCTATTTCCCCAAAAGAATTCGCAGAAAAAATGGTGAGGGCAGTTAATATTGCTAATGTTGAACCTTACAGAGCAGTTACCCATAATAAAGGAATAATGAATGGGATAGATGCTGTTGTTCTGGCTACAGGTAACGATTTCAGGGCAGTAGAAGCCGGAATACATGCTTATGCAGCAAAAGATGGATCTTATCGAAGCCTTACTCATGCCTCTTTGGAAGATGGTATTTTTAAATTTTGGATAGAAGTGCCTCTGGCCTTAGGAACCGTTGGCGGGCTTACCAGATTACATCCCTTGGTAAATCTCGCTCTGGAGATTTTACAAAAACCATCAGCCCGTGAATTAATGCAAATTGTTGCAGTGGCCGGATTGGCTCAGAATTTTGCCGCCGTAAGGTCATTAGTAACAACAGGAATTCAGGAGGGCCATATGAAAATGCATCTGCTAAATATTCTTAATCAAATGAGGGCATCAGATGATGAAAAGAAAACTTTGGTCGCCTATTTTAAAAAGAATGCCGCCACTCATAGTGCAGTTGTTGAAGCACTACAAAATTTACGGAATAATCTATGACGCAACAGTTCTACAGCAATGGAAAGTTGTTGCTTACTGGAGAGTACGTAGTTCTTGACGGCGCACTATCCTTTGCCCTGCCTACTAAATACGGGCAAGCCTTAACTATAAAAGAGTTGGATTCTCCGGTGATCTTATGGACAAGCCTGGATGAAAAAGGTGAAATTTGGTTTCATACCTCCCTACAATTAGAACTTTTTAGGAATTTGGATGTGGAAATTCCAAATGAAGTGGAAAACCTATTGGCATCTACAGATAAGGTATCCAAAATGTTATTAAAAATTCTGCTGGAGGCGAAAAAGCTGAATTCGAATTTTTTAAATGGGCAAATGGGATATGAAGTATATACAAACCTAAGCTTTCCAAGAGATTGGGGACTTGGATCTTCCTCTACCCTAATTAATAATATTGCGCAATGGGCAAGCGTTGATCCTTTTGCTCTTTTATCCAAAACATTTAATGGAAGTGGATACGATATTGCCTGTGCACAACATAATCGTCCAATAATTTATCAAATTAAACGCAGGAACCGATTTATAAAAGAAATTGAATTTAACCCTCCATTCAAAGACGCTTTGTTCTTTGTACATCTAAACAGAAAGCAAAACAGTAGAGAAGGGATTAACAGATATAAAGATCAGGAATTTGATAAAGAAACTTTAATTAATAAAATTTCAGAACTGACAGAAGAATGTATTTGTTGTACTGAAATAAGCAGATTTAAGGAATTGATGAACACTCATGAATTGCTTTTGGCAGACATCCTTAATCTGACGCCTGTAAAGGAAAAATTATTTCCTGACTTTGTCGGATCTATAAAAAGTTTAGGGGCATGGGGCGGAGATTTTGTTCTGGCTATAGGAGATAATAATAGCCGGGAATACTTCATGAACAAGGGATATAAAACTGTAATTCCATTTGCAAAAATGATATTATAAAAAAAGCCTCTCATAAGAGAAGCTTTTTTATGCTAATGATTTAATTAGAATCCTTTTCTAAAAAGTTTTTACAGGTAAGCGATATAATCCCTAATAGAAAGTTGCTCTGTTATCTATAATCTCGGAATTTTCCTTTAGTGCATTGAACACACTTGCATTTACTCTGGTCCCGTTTACAGCCTGTAAAGAATTGGCGAATGTGGTATAATTTTCCAGCTTAGGGCCATCTTCTTCTTTGGTGACTTCAATTTTAAAAACTCCAGTTTCACCTTCAATAAGATCTGAAACGCTCCCCTGGGCTAAAGCAAATGCAGTGCCCACAACCAAAGGTTCTCTGCCGGCGCCCGGTATAGTTGGAGTTTTAACCGTTAAGGCAGAGGCTGTAGATATATTAGTATTATTTCCTGAAGCTAAATCCTCCAAAGATTTCCCCTGGTTTTGAGAAATAATCTTTGCAGCTTTTTTTACTTTGCGAATCTTTGGTAGGACATTAGCTGAAGCATCTTCAACAGACATTAATCCTTCTTCATACTTCGCTGTTAGCTGTACAACCGCATAACCGTTGCTAATTCCAAACCTCTTAATATCACCTATTTCTGTTTGGGTATTAAATGCCCATTGAACAATAGATCGTTGGTTAGAAAGTCCTGGAAGATTTTCGTCCAATTCATTTATTTTATTCACAGGTCTTACTAAGTATTCATTTTCTTTTGCCAAATCGGAAAAAGACTTTTCTGATGAGGTTGCTGCCATTTCAAATTTAGTCGCATCTGTAAACAATGTGTTTAATGTCTCATCTGAGGCCTCAATTTCCCTGCTTAGAGTTGCCAGCTGAACAAGATCTTCCTTAGCATCAACACGCACAATATGATAACCAAATTCTGTTTCAACCAGTCCAATCTGACCCTCCGCATTTCCAAACGCAAAATCATTGAACTTAGGTGTCATTACCCCTTCCTGAAAGTAACCCAAGTCACCACCTCTTGGGGCAGATGGCCCGTCGGAATTATCTCTTGCCAGTTGGGCAAAAACAGCTTCTTCGGCTTTAGCTTGTTTTAGTAAATCGTTTGCCTTGGTCTCGGCTTCTTCTTTAGTTCTATTGATTTCAGGGTTTGCTCTTTCGGCTCCTTCCCAAGTAATTAGTATATGACTAGCCTTTACAGATCCATTGGGCTTTTTGTTAACCATTTTGGTCATTTTAAAGCTTTCGCCATCTTGATATGGTCCAAATAGCTCTCCTATATTTAAGGCCATTAGAGTATCTGCAAATTTTATCGGAAGTTCATTTTTTGACTTATAAATAGTATCGAATTTGCTATCAGAATTTCTATCAAGAAAAGCAGCGTTGTCTTTTGTATTTGTAAATCCTTGAATAGTATCAGTTTCATCGCGTTCTTCAAAATATTCCACGGTATCACCAAGAAGTTTTGTCATTTGATCTTTTATGGCCGTCTCATCTTCACTAGAAGCTTTATCTTCAAAATAGATAAATTGAATATCTCTGGAACTTTGCTGCTTGTATTCTTCCTCATGTGCTCTAATATAGTCCGAAATTTCTTTTTTAGTAATAATAAAAGTACTGTCAGGAATGGAAGTGTAAGGAATTCTTACATATCTGATATCTACCTTATCTGTAGTCAATTTATAATCCAATTCCCCTTCTTTCAAAGTGGCACCAACTCCTGCTCTTATTAAATTAAAATATGTTTGTTCCTTTGAGCTTTGAATAATAGTCTCTTCGTCCTGCAACCAATCGCTATATTGCGAAGGGGCATTAATTTTCAATTCAGCAATAAAATCCCGAAATTTTGTTTCATCAAATATTCCATTCTCATCAGAAAATTGAGGGTTCTGAGCTATTCCGGGGCTGGATTTAATTACATTTATTATCTGGTCCTGCTCAATAGAAATACCCAGATCTTCTATCTGTTGTCCTAAAATAGTGTTTCGTTCTACCTGGTTCCAGACAGAATTTACTAATTGCATGGATGAAGTTGTTGGTCCGGCCCTTCTTGATGCTCTCTCAATTTTTCGTCTAAAGTCGTCGATAGAAATTTCATCTCCATTAATTTCACCCACAGAAGACCCAGCTTTTCCACCAGAAAAATCACTACCGGTAAAAATTCCAGAAACTACAAACGCAAATAATGCCATCCCAATGATCAGGATTAAGATAGTTGTTCGTTTTCTAATATTTTCTAGAATTGCCATTTTTTGTTTATTTAAAATCAGTTGGCGAAATTAGTATTTTCCATTAAGAAATAAAAACTTAAAGCTTGCTATCTGGCTCATATTTATGGGACTAATCCTTTTCCAGGACCTGAAGTGACACTAAATCTATTTTTGTGTTGGAAACTTCCAGGATTGTGAACAAAAAATGCTCTACAAGTATTTCAGAATTCTGATCAGGGATCTCACCTGTTTCATTCACGATTAGTCCGCCAAGTGTTTCGTATTCCTCGCTTTCAGGAAGTTCCAGCTTGTATTGTTCATTAAGGTAATCTACTTCCAACCTGGCAGAAAATTTATAGATATCACTATTTAATTGCTCTTCCAGTAAATCTGTTGAATCATGTTCATCCTCTATTTCACCAAAAAGTTCCTCCACAATATCCTCTACGGTCATTATTCCGGAAGTACCACCATACTCATCGAGCACTAACGCAATACTTTTTCGTTTTTTTGTCAATACATTGAGAATATCCTGAATTAACATAGTCTCCGGTACAAACTCTACCGGCAGGAGTATACTTTTAATTATTTTAGGTTTCTTAAATAGCTCATAAGAATGGATGTACCCAATAATGTTATCTATCGTGTCTTTAAAGACTAATATTTTTGACAAGCCGGTTTCGGTAAAAAGTTTAGCCAGGTTTTTTGGAGTTTCATGTAATTCTACTGCTATAATTTCAGTCCTGGGAACCATAACTTCCCTTGCCTTTACTGCAGAAAATTCAAGTGCATTCTGAAAGATCTGAATCTCAGAATCTACCTCATCCTCTTCCATCACAGTTTCCATTTGCTCTGTAATATAGTCCCCTAATTCAATCTTGCTAAATGCCAGTTGCACTTCATCACCGTCTGTCTTAAAAAAGGCCTTGAGAAGTACATCGGAAACTTTAATGACAAAATCAGAAATAACGGAAAACAACAAATAAAAAAAATAAGCGGGAACCGCGAAAAATTTAAGAAGTTTGTTCGCATAGATCTGAAAAAGCACCTTGGGTAAAAATTCTGCTGTAAGCAAAATAATAATTGTGGATATTAAAGTCTGTGTCAAGAGGCTAAAATCTGTAAGCATAAGTTGAATGAAGTTATTGTCTGAAGGTAATTTGGTTTGGAACCAATTCATCAATAACTCTCCCATGTACAAACCATATACCACTAAGGCAATGTTATTACCGATGAGCATGGTAGCAATAAACTTAGAAGGCTTTTTTGTCAGCCGGGTAAGTATCTGTGCCAGGAAACCTTCCTGCTTCTTTTCAATTTCAATATGAATCTTATTAGCCGAGATAAAGGCAATCTCCATTCCGGAAAAGAATGCGGATAACAACAAACAAATACAAATAATAAGTATACTAGAGTCCAAGGCTATTGTTGATTATCCCGTTTTCGCTTTTCGAAACGTTTTCTGTAGTTACGCCTAAAAATAAACATTCCTATAGAGACGAGCGCAAAGAAAATAAAGATGTAAGTGCCCTCTCTGTCTATATTCCAAAGTTCAATTATCTTATATATTGATATTATTGCAACGAACAGGTACAAGTATTCCGTATATCTTAGTATTTTAATCATGTTGGATCTTCCTTAATTGTTATTAATCCATAAGTCTTATGGGCATTGAAGAAACTAAAGTCTTTATTAAAATCCATTCCTTCACCATCCATAATTGTCCCATCTTCCGGATTAGTAAATTTAAATTTACGCTGAGTAAAAATCCACTCATTTGTCTGATCATAAAAAAGTTGAGGAGCTTCAAGCTTTTTTCCATCATGAGATTCGATTACCACATTACCCTGCAGGTCTATTAAATTAGTGTTAGAATAAATAATCCCGTAGTCGGCCTTAATAGTACTTTTATTGTTTTCAGCATCAAACAAATCCACCTCTAAGCCATTTGGAAAAGTCCTAAATTTAAATCTCATATTGTCATAATCTTCACTCAACGGGCTTTTTAAAATAGCTATGACCCTGGAATTTTTGGTGTCTTCGCTTCCCAATTTTTCAGGAGTTTCTGTATAGGTAAGGACAAAATTTTGAGCAACCCCCTGAGGATATATTGTTTGCTGTGCTTCTTCTCCCACCCTTTTATAATTATCCTTACAGCCATAAAACAACAATGCCACAGAAAATACTATGGCAATGTTAATAAATTTGTCTCCGTAAGGATTATCCATTGTTATAGATTAGGCACTGTTACGCTGCCTCCAACCCAACAACTAAAGCTGACGGTTTTACCGGCCATCCCAGAATTAAAGATATCTGTCTTTGAAGGTGCTTTGGCACTATAGCTGGCCGCAGATTGATTTGCATTCCTACTCAATGAAGGATCTACTCTTCCAGCTCTTCTGGCCATATCTGCCGCTTTCCAGTAGATAGCTCTTTTTTCAAATGGTGTACTTCCACAATCATTCGCACTTGTTGCATATAAATTTGCGATAAGAAGGTAGGCTCTCCCATTAGAAGGATTTGCATCTATAGCTTTCTGAGCATAACTTCTTGCAGTTGATTTACTGGATCTTCTATAACTGGTTGCTATCTTATACGCAATATTTGATTTCTTTTTAGAATCTGTCTCCAATACAAGGGCTTTATTAAAATCTGCTATTGCTCCTTTGTTGTCTCCTGCTTTTTTCTTTAAAGTTCCCCCGTAAACATAAGCATCTGCCGAAGGATCCAATGCTAATTGCGCCTCAAATAATTTTTGAAACATAGGATCATCAATGCAATCTTTACTAAACATTCTTCCTACTGCTCTTTTTACCCAGGTAACGTCCGTTTTTTTAGCTTCAAAACTCTTTTGATATAGAGGAATTAGGTTATCACAATCTGCAAGAGCACCTAATTTAGAATCTACACTTCCGGCAATCTTACCATAAGATTCAGAATTTGTAGTGGCTACCTTTAATCTTCTCTTTTCTTTTGAAGTAAGGGTGCCTGCCTCTTCCTTGGGTAACAATTTGCTAATTATGTCTGTTAATTTTACATTCTCTACATCTATTTTTTCAGTAACGTCATCATAAGTGTCAAATACTGTTTGAAGATCTTTTTTCCCTTCGTTATAAAGGTCTACAAGACTTGAAAAATAAAGATAAAGTGCTTTTGGATTTTTAAAATTTGACGCGTCTTGTTCAAAAGCAACATGAAGCATATTATATAGTTCTTCATCAGAAGCCATCTTATTATCATATAATAGCAATGTCTTATCTATAGCAACAACCGCTTTGGGAAATTTATCCGGGAAAACTTTTAAACTATTGTCATACATTGCAAGCAAATCACTTATATAACCATCTTTTTCGGCGCCGGAACTATTCTTAATCTTATAAGACAGAATTTTTTCTCCCAGCGAAAAATTTGCTTTATTTATCGACGGACATGTTTCATATACCATTTTCCATGGTGTATATGCCGCATCGTAGTTTTTTACTTTTGCATGCTCGGCATAGATAGAAAGATTGGTCATACATTCAGGGTTTTGGCCTTGTGCATTTGCCGTGCCCGCTATTGACAGTAACCCAATCATCATACAGTAAATCTCCTTTTTCATCGTGTATTAATTTTAAAGTGGTTAATGTACTAAATTTTTATCAATTTATTTTCCTTTTTTGGAACCATTTATCGTTGAATGATAGTCCTACACTGACTTTGAAATAAGTTTCCTCAATTAAACTAGCTACTGTGGTACCTTGTTTACCGTATTCAAAACCAATATTCATATTGGAAAAACCTGCTCCAACTGGCAAACCAAGTCCAAAAGTTATGCCAAAGTCATGTATCGATGTATTATTGACCATCAAGCCCGTTTTGGAAGTGCGCGCACCAGCCCTATAGGTGATTCTTTTCAAATAACTGGTAAATGAAGCATAATCAGGCACAAAATATCCGCCTACTCTCATTGTATTGGCATCTTCATATGCTATATTTTCAGGGTCAATAAAATCATTTCTAAATGAACTCACAGCCTGAAAACTATATTCTGCCCCTAAAAACCATTTTTTGTCCCTGCCAAATCCAAGTCCAAAAGTAGTAGAGGTTGGAATTTTCAGTTCTGTATTTCTTAGGTTTGAAGGTTCTAAGTTTACATCCCTTACTTCAATTTCTTCACCGGTACTTAATGAAAATGAACCTAATCTTTCACTATTTGAAGACACCAGATTGGCCTGTGTATTTACAGTAACTGAGGTAAATAAAGTGTATTTATTTTTAATCCTGGGAGTATAAGTTGCTCCATAATTAAAATCATAGCCGCTAATCTCAGATTCACGAATGTCTATTGTTCCATACTGAACTCCGTCAATACTTTGAATACTCTGGTATCGTAAGTTGCCGAAGCTAAAATTTACTGTTGCCCCAACATGCAGATTCTTGGTAATTTCATATCCTGCTGATAAAAATGCTTTATTTAACCCCCCATCCCCCGAGAACTGATTTAACACAATATCTTGGGTGGCATTAGTAGTTTCAGAAAAAACATTATAACCCACGGCCGTATAAGGAAGAATCCCTATTCCCACACCAAACTTTGGTGTTATGGGAAATGCCAGAGCAATATATTCAAGAGAAGTGACCGAAGAACTTTGCTCATCTGTAAAATCTTTCAATTTTACTTCTTTATGCCCCCCTGCTGCGGTAAAAGTTACTAACCTGAGTTTCCCGTACGCGGCAGGATTATTTAAGTTGACATGAATACTATCTGTATACATACTTAACCCTCCCATAGACTGATTTTCTATTGTAGCCTGAGGTCTGAAATCTCCTATTCCGCCAAATGAATAAGGCGATACAGTTCCGTTACCACTCTGGGAGTATGATACTATTGCCGTTAAGCAGATTATTAGCAATACGATTTTCTTTACCATCTAGCGTTTGTTGTATTCCAGCAAATAATTCAAGCCCTTTAGGAGAAAATTAGAATGCGCAAATATGGTATTTTTTAATCGTTTAGACAAAATTTGAGCGTCACCGCCTGTTAAAATAACTGTTAAATCTTCAAAACGCGATTGGTATTGACCTATGACCCCATCTATCTCTGTACAAATGCCATTTAAAACGCCGCTATGGATACTTGCATCTGTAGAATTTCCTATTATATCATTGAAATTCTTTGGTTCCAGCAAAGGTAACTTTGAAGTGTGTTCATGTAGTGCCTTATAACGCATACGTAAGCCGGGGGAAATTGCACCTCCCAGGTACTCACCATAGTCATTTATCATATCATAAGTTATACATGTACCTGCGTCAATGACCAGGGTATTGGAATCAGGATTATAGTAGAAGGCCGCAGTGGCGAGTGCTACCCTGTCCATTCCTAATGTTTGGGGAGTAGTGTAGGAATTCTTAAAGGGAATTTTAGTCTTGTGGCTCAATAAATGTACCTCAACAAATACAGATAATACTGAAATATGTTTTTGGTCTAAAACACCTACAGAAGAAACAATTGCTGTTTTAATAGCAGGATATTTTTTAAATACTTTTTTTACCATCTTTGGAAAGTCCTCTGGTTCAAGCTTTTGTTGCCATAACAGCTTATGCTCGTTAAAAACGGCAAGCTTTACATAGGTATTTCCGGCATCTATAATGAGGTTCATAACGCAAAGATTATAAAATGTAAAAAAACAGCAGGCTTTTTTTTCTTTTTTGTTTGTAGTTCTTAAATTTGAAAGTATATTTGCCCCCTCCTTCGCGTAACGCTTTTGCTTACGCTTCGGAGGAGGCTGACCCTCATATAATAAAGGTACCTTAGCTCAGTTGGTAGAGCAACGGACTGAAAATCCGTGTGTCCCTGGTT
>CBDTVT010000067.1:0-14746 GCA_965364275.1 uncultured Eudoraea sp.
GAAAGTTGATGTTTCAATTGGCAGATAAACTCGGTTGCACCTATGACCCTGATGCTGTAGGGATGTTTGTTTGGGCTAAACTGCCGAATGGATCACCGAATTCAGAAGATTTTATAGATCAAATATTATATGATAAAAACATTTTCATTGCACCTGGGACTATTTTCGGAAGCAATGGAGAGGGCTATATCAGATTTTCACTTTGTGTGACAAAATCAAAGATAAAAGAGGCTATCGAAAGGTTTTAAGCCGTTAAACAGAATGAAGTCAAGAACTGGAATTTAGTAAAGGCATATCCTAAGAATTGTAAATAGCGTAAAGGTTTATAAGTTAAAAAGATGAATGTAATAATAGTAGGTATCGGATTAATCGGGGGTTCAATGGCCAGGGACCTGAGATGCAAGTATCCGGAGGCATCAATCTATGGGATGGATGCAAGTGCAGCCCATCTTGAAGAAGCTGTTAGGCTGCAACTTATAGATGGCATTGCTAGTTCAAAAGAATTATCAGAAGCTGGTATTGTTATAGTTAGCATCCCTGTGGATGCTATTGTAAAGGAACTTCCAAAATTATTGGATGTCATTGGTGACGATTCGTTGGTGATAGATGCAGGGTCAACAAAATCAGAAATTTGCAGTATAGTAGCAGATCATCCGAGAAGACGAAATTTTCTGGCTTGTCACCCTATTGCCGGTACTGAATTTTCAGGTCCTTCCGCTGCTATTTCCGAACTGTTTGAGGGTAAAACAAACATAATTTGTGAAGTAGAAAAAACAGCATTTAAACTCCAGGAAAGGGCTTTGAATATTTTTAGCAGCCTGGGCATGCGAATAAGATACATGAATCCCGAAGCACATGACCGGCATATTGCCTATGTCTCCCATCTGTCGCATATAAGTTCATTTATGCTTGGTAAAACAGTAATTGAAAAGGAGAAAAATGAGCGTGACATTTTTGACATGGCGGGCAGTGGTTTTGAAAGTACGGTTAGATTAGCAAAAAGTTCACCGGCCATGTGGACCCCCATTTTTAAACAAAATAAAGAGAATGTCGTAGAAACTTTGGATGAATATATTCAGAATCTGGAGGCCTTTAAACAAAAACTAATTGACAATAATTTTGAAGGCATATATAAAGAAATGGACAATACCAATAAGATAAAATCAATATTAAAAGGAATACCACAAAATAGTAAAGACAGATAATAATGGAGAATTCAAAAAATTTAAGATCATGGTTAGATGATATGAAATTATCACATCCCCTGGTAATTGCAGGACCATGTAGTGCAGAAACTGAAGATCAGGTATTAGGAATAGCCCATGAGCTTAAAGATACAGATGTAAACTACTATCGCGCTGGCATATGGAAGCCGAGAACCAGGCCCGGAAATTTTGAAGGAGTTGGAGCTATTGGTCTTAAGTGGTTACAAAAAGTAAAAGAAGAAACCGGACTTAAGACAGCCACTGAAGTAGCTAACAAAAATCATGTAGATCTTGCATTGGAACATGATGTGGATTTGCTGTGGATAGGTGCACGCTCTACCGTTAGCCCCTTTATAGTTCAGGAAATTGCTGATGCTTTGGAAGGAACGGACAAAATTGTCCTGGTTAAAAACCCGGTAAACCCTGATCTGGCCTTATGGTTAGGTGCAGTAGAGCGATTATTAAAGGCTAATATTAAGAAGTTGGGGGTAATACACCGGGGTTTTTCTACATATGAGAAAACCAAATACCGAAATATCCCGGAGTGGCAGATAGCTATTGAATTGCAGACCAAATTTCCGGATCTCCCTCTGATTAATGACCCTTCACATATTAGTGGTAACAGGGAATTGATACTTGATATTTCGCAGACCGCCCTGGATCTGAATTTTGATGGATTAATGATTGAAACACATCATGACCCTGATAATGCCTGGAGTGATGCGGCACAGCAGGTTACTCCTGAAAAATTGGTGCAAATCATGGAAGACTTAAAAGTTAGAAAAGAAACAGATGAGGAAGCAGAATACAACCAAAAAATTAATAATCTGCGGACTCAAATTGATATTATTGACAATCAGCTTATTGAAACCCTTGGCAAGCGAATGAAAGTTTCAGATGGGATAGGTGAATTGAAGAGACAACGCAATGTTGCTGTTCTTCAAACGAACCGATGGAATGCTATATTAGGCAAAATGATCCTGGAAGGCGAATCCAAAGGATTGAGTGAAGAATTTGTACTTCGAATGTTTAAAGCTATTCACCAGGAATCAATAAATCATCAGGAGAAAATCATAAATGCTGCCGAGAGCGTAAAAAAGTAAAAGTTAAATATTTTAGATCCTTATATAAAGTGTAACAAAAGGTAATTAGCGGTATCTTTAAGAAAACTAGTAACACAAATAATTATGAAAAAAGTAATGTCGTTTTGCATGTTTCTTATTGCCTTTTATGGCTTTTCGCAAACCATGCTTGACAAAGAAGTTGGCGATTTCCACGAAATAAAAGTTTATGATCTAATTGAAGTGAACCTTATTAAGTCTGATAATAATAGGATAATTATAAAAGGGCATAACGTTTACGATATAAAATACGTAAATAAGAATGGAGTCTTAAAATTGAAGATGGAGTTGGATAAAAAGTTTCAAGGTGAAGATACTTTTGTAGAGGTTTATTATACAGATCTGCGAACTATAGACGGAAATGAAGGAGCTAAAATTGTCTGTAATGAACTTGTTGAAAAGGAGAAGATAGAGATAAGGGCCCAGGAAGGATCACATATAAAAATTGGAATGGATGTGAAGGATGTTGAAATGAAGGCGGTCACAGGAGGTAAAATTGAGGCATCCGGATTGGCAAAAAATCAAATAATTGTTATAAATACCGGTGGAGTATTTGAAGGCAGGAAATTGTTAACAGAAGTAGCCAGTGTAAATATTTCAGCAGGCGGAGAGGCAGAACTTTATGCTTCAGAAAAATTGGATATCAGTGTAAAAGCAGGAGGGGATGTATATGTTTATGGAAATCCAAAAGATGTAAATAAAAAGACTCTGGCTGGGGGTAGAATAATTTTTAAAGACTAAAAGGTTAAACTAATGAATAAAAAACCCGACAATCTTGTCGGGTTTTTTTATGAGAATTTATTATTTCTTGAAAATGTAGCGAGTTATAAAGATTCCGTTATTGTCTCCTTTGTCAGCACTTTCAACGGCACTGGTAACAAAAGCCAATTCCCACCCATCTGTGATCATACTATTTATCATAGAGCTTATCATACTATCGTTTGCCGCAATATTCTGGAATCGGATACCTCCAATATTATAGAAGTTAAGTAGCTTGGTTTCCTCATAATTTTTTACACGAATCTCACTACGGTCAGATTTATTTCTGGTATTGCCTTCGTCCGTCTGTGTAGAAGTATAGTCTTTATAGTCCTTTTCTTCCAAAGTATTCACAATACGTGACCTACCTGTACCATTGGGCACAATAGATTCAACACTGGTAATTACCTTAAATTGCTGGGCGTTTAGGTGGATAGTCGTAGTTAGAATAAGCAAGGCAATAAAAATGAATTTTTTCATAAAATGTTATTTAGATTACTATTTTTTAAATCTTTCCTGGCTAAATATACCGCTCCAAATTAAAGTATTATCGTTTCTTTGTATTGAAATACAAACATTTATGCTTGGAATTGTTTATAAGTCTACCGGTAGTTGGTTTACAGTAAAAACTGACGCGGGAGATATTTATGAATGCCGTATTAAGGGGAAATTCCGAATTAAGGGAATTAAAAGCACCAATCCAATTGCTGTTGGCGACCTGGTTGTATTTGAAGTTGAGCGAATTGGCGATGAGACTACAGGTGTCATCTCTAAAATTGAAGATCGCAAGAATTATATAATTCGAAAATCGGTTAAACTTTCGAAACAAACGCATATTATAGCGGCTAATATTGATCAGGTTTTTTTATTGGTCACGCTTAAGAATCCAAGAACGTATACTATTTTTATTGATCGATTCCTTGCAACCTCCGAAGCCTATGATATAAAAACGGTACTCCTTTTCAATAAAATAGACATGTATGATGAGAATGAGTTGGCAGAAGTAAAGTATTTGGCTGCCTTGTATCGAGAAATCGGCTATACATGTATTGGGATTTCTGCAAAAACAGGAAAGAATGTTGATAAGGTTAAAGACTTGATGAAGGAACATACGAGTATGTTTGCCGGGCATTCAGGAGTGGGAAAATCCACACTTATTAATTTCATAGCACCTGAGTTAAATTTAAAGACTACCGAAATTTCTGATCAACACTTTCAGGGACAACATACTACGACTTTTGCAGAAATGTATGATTTGAACTTCGGGGCCAGGATTATCGATACTCCGGGGATTAAAGGTTTTGGTATGGTGGATATGGACAAATATGAGATAGGAGATTATTTTCCGGAATTTTTTAGACTTAAGGGCAATTGTAAGTTTAATAACTGCCTGCACTTAGACGAACCAAAATGTGCGGTTAAAGCTGCATTAGATAAAGATGAGGTGTCATGGAGCAGGTATCGGAGTTATGTTCAGATTGTTACCGGGGAGGAAGACACCTATAGAATAGACGATTACGAAGAATTATGAGGGCATTAATACAAAGAGTATCCTCTGCAAGTGTTGTTGTAAATAACAAAACAATTTCTCAAATTGAATGGGGTTTTTTGGTATTGTTGGGAATTGAGGATTCTGATTCCCGGGATGATATTGCATGGCTCTCAAATAAAATAGTAAACTTGAGAATATTTAATGACGCGCATGGAATTATGAACCGGTCTTTATTGGAAACCAGGGGAGACGCTATTGTGGTAAGTCAGTTTACTTTACATGCAGCAACCAAAAAAGGGAACCGACCTTCTTACATAAGGGCAGCAAAACCCAAAATTGCCATTCCTCTTTATGAAGCTTTCGTACATCAGATGGAAACAGATTTGGGGAAACAGATAGGCACTGGAATTTTTGGTGCCGATATGAAAGTGGCCTTGGTAAACGATGGTCCGGTTACTATAATAATTGACACAAAAAATAAAGACTTATGAAAATTGAAGATGCACAGTTAGCTGTTGACAATTGGATAAATGATCATGGCGTTCGTTATTTTAATGAATTGACAAACATGGCCCAGCTTACAGAAGAGGTAGGGGAAGTGGCTCGTATTATTGCCCGGCGGTATGGGGAACAAAGTGAGAAAGAATCGGATAAAGAAAAGGATCTGGGAGAAGAATTAGCCGATGTTCTTTTCGTTGTTCTATGTCTGGCAAACCAGACCGGCATTGATCTGCAGCAAGCTTTTGATCGCAAACTGGATATAAAGGCAAAACGAGACCACGACAGACACCAGAATAATAAAAAACTGAAATAGTAGTATCTTTGGCTTCGGTTTAAAAACAATACCAATTTGAAATTACACCTCTCCGGCCCGTCAGACACTCTCCTGAAATCCCAGATTAAAATCACAGGTTCCAAGAGTGAATCTAACAGACTTTTGTTGCTCAATGCCCTTTATCCGGGAATTACAATTAAAAATCTATCCAATTCTGATGATGCTGCTGTAATGCAGAAAGGCATTCAGGTTAAAGAAGGAAAGGTAGATATACATCACGCAGGCACAGCTATGCGTTTTTTAACAGCCTTTTTTGCTTCTCAGGAAGGAGTAAATGTCACCCTTACCGGTTCACAGAGAATGCAGGAACGACCTATAAAAATATTGGTTGATGCATTGAAAAATTTAGGCGCTGATATCGATTATTTGAAAAATGAGGACTATCCCCCATTGTTAATAAAAGGAAAAACTCTCAAAAAACATAAGGTTAGCCTTCCCGCGGATATTAGTAGTCAGTATATCTCTGCTTTATTGCTTATTGCTCCAAGTTTGGAGCATGGACTGGTATTGGAACTGGTAGGGAATATTACATCGTTACCCTATATTAAAATGACCCTGGGCTTGTTAGACCAAATAGGGATAACGAGCTCTTTTGAAGGGAATACGGTAAGTGTACTTCCAAAAAAAAATGTAAGCGAAAGTTCCTTAACAGTGGAGTCTGATTGGAGTTCGGCTTCATATTTTTACAGTATTACAGCTCTCTGTGAAGTAGGGACGGAAATTAGTTTGTCGTCCTATAGAAAAGGTAGTTTGCAGGGCGATAGCGTTCTTAAGGAATTATACAAAGATTTTGGTGTTAAAACCATATTTAAAGATGATAGCATTAGTCTGGTTAAAACTAAAACCAATAAAATTGCTGATGTTGAATACGATCTTGCAAATGCCCCTGATTTAGCACAGACTGTGGCTGTTACATGTTTTGGATTAGGAATTGGATGTCATCTTATCGGTTTACATACCTTAAAAATAAAGGAGACGGATAGGCTGCTGGCATTAAAAAATGAACTTTCCAAACTTGGGGCTAATGTTTCAGTTACAAATAGGACACTCACTTTGGAATCTTCAAATAAAATAAATTCCGAGGTGGGAATTGATACTTATAACGATCACAGAATGGCCATGGCATTTGCCCCACTGGCTTTAAAAACCACAATAATCATTAACGATGCTGAGGTAGTTTCCAAATCGTACCCGGATTTTTGGAATGATCTGGAACACTTGGGATTTAAGATTAAAAAGCTATAAAGGTATTTAATACCACTTTTACTTGACAAGCCCTACTTCAGGATTGTATATTTGCAGCCGCCAAAAAGGCGAACTAAAATTCACATATGAAATTATCACACTTTAGTTTTGAATTGCCAACAGACCTGATGGCAGAATATCCGGCAGAGCACAGAGACGAATCCAAATTAATGGTTGTTCATAAAGATACCGGTAAAATTGAACATAAAATGTTCAAGGATCTTATTAATTATTTTGATGTAGGAGATGTAATGGTTATTAATAACACCAAAGTATTTCCAGCCAGGTTATATGGTAATAAGGAAAAAACTGGGGCCAGGATAGAAGTGTTTTTGCTTCGTGAGTTGAATGAGGAACAAAGGTTGTGGGATGTTTTGGTCGATCCTGCCAGAAAGATCAGAATTGGCAATAAACTTTACTTTGGAGATGATGAGAATTTGGTAGCAGAAGTTATTGACAATACTACTTCAAGGGGAAGGACACTTCGCTTTCTTTATGATGGGTCTTATACCGACTTTAGAAGGAAATTAAGAGAACTCGGCCAGACACCCCTTCCAAAGTATATTAAAAGAGAAGTGGAGCCTGAAGATGAGTCCCGGTATCAAACTATATATGCAAAGCATGAAGGTGCTGTAGCGGCACCAACAGCCGGACTACATTTTTCTAAGCATTTATTAAAACGACTCGAAATAAAGGGAATTGAATTTGCCGAGCTCACACTTCATGTAGGTCTGGGGACTTTTAACCCGGTTGAAGTAGAAGACCTTTCCAAACATAAAATGGATAGTGAAGAATTAGTGATTGATGAGAAAGCCACAGAGATTGTAAATTCAGCTAAAATTAGGAAGCAAAGAATTTGTGCTGTTGGAACAACGGCTATGAGAGGCCTGGAAAGTGCTGTTTCATCACAACACACACTGAATACGTATGATGGCTGGACCAATAAATTTGTATTTCCACCTTATGACTTTAGTATTGCTAATGCCATGGTAACTAATTTTCATCTGCCAAAATCTACCCTTTTAATGATGGTTTCGGCATTTATGGGTCATGATCTTATGAAAAGGGCCTACAAAGAAGCAATAATTGAAGGATATAGATTTTACTCATATGGTGACGCCATGCTCATCATATAAAGTATGTATTATTTAAATAAAGAATCCTGCCATTACCTGTTTTCCGCCAGGTACGGCAGGATTTTTTTTACTTAAACAATGGTTTCAAAAAAGAAAGATATTCGGGCCCTTACCAAGGAACAACTTCGTGAGTTTTTTGAAAGTCATGGGGAGAAACCATTCCGCGGAAATCAGGTGTATGAATGGTTGTGGCAGAAATCTGCTCATTCATTCGATACAATGACTAATCTATCCAAAGAAACACGTATAAAACTGGAAGAATATTTTGTAATTAATCACATTAAAGTAGATCAATTACAGAAAAGTTCTGATGGTACTATAAAGAATGCCGTTCGATTGCACGATGGGTTGGTGGTAGAATCAGTTCTTATTCCAACCAAAGAAAGAACCACAGCTTGTGTGTCTAGTCAAGTGGGCTGTAGTTTGGATTGTAAATTTTGCGCCACGGCAAGATTAAAAAAGATGCGCAACCTTAATCCGGACGAGATTTATGATCAGGTCGTTGTAATCAATAATGAAAGCGAGCTCTATTTTAATAGACCTTTGAGCAATATAGTCTTTATGGGAATGGGTGAACCGCTGATGAATTATAATAATGTTTTGAAGGCAATAGACAAGATAACTTCTCCTGAAGGCCTTGGGATGTCTCCAAAACGAATAACAGTTTCTACCTCGGGGGTCCCAAAAATGATAAGGAAACTTGCCGATGAGGAAGTCAAATTTAAACTTGCTGTTTCTCTACATTCAGCAATAGAGGAAGTACGTACATCTATTATGCCCTTCAATGAGACCTTTAATCTTAAGGATCTGCGAGATTCTTTGATCTATTGGTATTCAAAAACAAAAAGCAGGATTACATACGAGTATGTAGTGTGGGAAGGCATTAATGATAAGGATAAGGATATAAGAGCTTTAATAGCGTTTTGCAGATTTGCACCTTCAAAGGTAAATCTGATAGAGTACAATCCTATAGATGATTCCCACTTTAAGCAGGCATCTAATGATGCCATTAATAAATACGTGGAAGTTCTGGAACAAAATGGAATAATAGTCACAGTTCGCCGGTCAAGAGGTAAAGATATTGATGCAGCTTGTGGACAATTGGCTAACAAATCTATTTGATTAGGATCGCAATTTATCATTTCACTTAGGTGTCATCACAGGTATAATAAAACTAAGTCCGATTAAGGATCCGAATGAACTTCCAATTTCTTTATTCTCACTTCGTTCCCCTTGTTATTTTCCCTAAATTTATCGTTCATCATTGATAAAATCAATACTATTGAAAATTGTCGCACAAATAACGGAACCGATCAATGAAGAAATGGAACTCTTTGAAAAAAAGTTTCGTGATTCCATGTCCACCAAAGTGGCTCTTCTTAACAGAATCACTTATTATATCGTAAACCGGAAAGGAAAGCAAATGCGGCCAATGTTTGTATTTCTTACCGCAAAGCTCGTTAATAATGGGGAAGTTAATGAAAGGACATATCGTGGGGCATCGGTAATAGAATTAATACACACCGCTTCTTTGGTTCATGATGATGTGGTTGATGATAGTTACAAACGCAGGGGTTTCTTCTCCATAAATGCACTTTGGAAAAACAAAATTGCTGTCTTGGTTGGAGACTATCTGCTTTCAAAAGGAATGCTGCTTTCTGTAGAGTATGAAGATTTTGATTTACTTAAAATAATTTCAATAGCCATACGCGAAATTAGTGAGGGAGAATTGCTTCAGATAGATAAAGCCAGAAGATTAGATATTACAGAGGATGTATATTACGAAATAATCAGACAAAAAACGGCGACCCTTATTGCCGCATGTTGTAGTCTGGGAGCATGTTCCGTAAAGCCCGATAGCACAGATGTTGAAACCTTTCGAAAGTTTGGAGAGCTTTGTGGGATGGCATTTCAGATAAAGGATGATCTTTTTGATTATGGAACTGAGAAAATTGGTAAGCCCACGGGAATAGATATTAAGGAGCAAAAAATGACCCTGCCTTTAATATATGTACTCAATAACAGTACCCCCAAAGAGAAAAAATGGCTAATTAATTCAGTAAAAAATTATAACAAGGATAAGTCGCGTGTTAAGGAAGTAATTGCCTTTGTAAAAGAAAAGGGAGGTCTTTCTTACGCAGAAACTAAAATGAACGAGTTTAAAAATAAGGCTTTGGAACTTTTAAATACCTACCCTGATTCTGAGTATAAAGATGCTCTTAGGCTTATGGTAAGTTATGTGGTAGATAGAAAAAAATAATAACTAACCATCACATTTACAAAGAGTTATTAATTAATTCTAAAAAAATTCAGACTTCGGGCAACGTTTTTGATTACCAAAACGTCTTTATCTATAGAAGACTAAAATGAAACGCTTGAAAATTATTTCTTTTTACAATAATGAAAAAGTGCTTATCAGGAAAGCAATTGCAGGTCATCCTAATGCACAACGGGCTATTTATGAGAAGTTTGCACCTAAGATGCTGGGAGTATGCAGACAGTACATTAAGGACCTGCATTTTGCAGAAGATGTAATGATCATTGGTTTTGTGAAAGTATTTAAAAGTTTGAATTCTTTTAGGCATGAAGGAAGCTTTGAAGGTTGGATCAGAAAAATCATGGTTAGAGAAGCCATCTCTTATCTCAGGAAAAAACAATTTGTAGTCTTTGATGATGAGGTTTATGAGTACAATACTCCAAATCAAATTGCCATCTCTTCTTCAATGGATATTGAATATATTCAGCGGTTAATTGACAATTTACCTGAAGGTTATAAAATGGTTTTTGTGCTCTATGCGATAGAAGGCTATAAGCATTCAGAAATAGCAGAAATGTTGGATGTTACAGAAAGTACGTCAAAATCTCAGTTGTTTAAGGCCAGGAGATTGTTGCAGGATAAATTAAAAGAACAAAGTATACTCGGTTATGGAACCCACTAAATTTGAAAATCATATTAAGGAAACCTTAAAGGGAAGTGAAATTAAACCTTCAGAGGCTGCCTGGCATAAAATTAAAGGACAGATCAAGAATGATTATAAGCCAAAGAGAACCGGATATTTCAGGTATGGAATTGCAGCAGGTTTTATTGGAATATTGATACTATCTGTACTCTACTTTACAGCTGATGATGTGACTTTAAATCAAGAGGTGAAAGTTGCTGCTAAACCATCAATTCCTTTTGTTGACAAAGAAAAAGAAGAACTTTTGAAAGCAGCTGTTCCTGAGGAAGAAATTGTTATAGCCGCAGTTGAGGATCCCTATGAAGCGGACGAAGAAAAATCAGTCGCAGTATCAAAAAAGGAATCAAAAAGAGAATTGGTTCTATCGGAAGATGCTAAACTGGCAAATACTGAGGAGCTCCAAAATATAACATCGGAAGATTCAAATGAGCTAATAGATACTAAAATAGCGGAGGTATTGGCCAGAGTAACTACACTTGAAGAAAACAACAATGAGCTGACAGATTTAGAAGTAGATTCCTTATTAAGACAGGCGCAAAAAGAAATTTTGACGCAAAAACTTTTAAATTCTGATAACACAGTTAATCCGTCGACATTGCTTTCGCAAGTGGAAGAAGAGTTGGATCAGTCATTTCGGGATCAGATTTTCGAGAAACTTAAGTCTGGTTATAACAAAGTGAGAACTGCTGTTGCGGTTCGTAATGATTAATCTTTAGCACACATTTTTATATAATTTCTTCAATTGATATTGAGGAAGCAGTAAGGAGTTTATTCATCAATCATTAATCAAAAATCAAAATGAAAACAATCAGTACCTATTTCGTAGTAGTTATAATGTGTTTTTTTGCCAATACGTTGGTGGCACAAGACAATTATAAAGACAAGATAAACGATCTGAAAGAACAGAAAGGAAAGGTTACGCTTGAGGAAAAAGAAGCCTTAAAGGTAGAAGTCGAGACTATTAATAGACGATTGGAAAAAAGTGAAATTAGCATCGACAAAGCAAATAAACTCAAAGACGAAGCTGCCCGGAAACGTGCATTAAATATTGAGAACAGACTGGCAATAATAGATAACGAAATTGCATTACTGGAGCGTAATAAGGGTGAGGTGTTGGATGTTGAAAAGGATGATAATTCCTGGGATGATAACGATGGTGTTACGATAAGAATCGACGGCGATGAATGGGAAATAACAGATAATAAGTATGGTTGGTCAAAATATGGCCGTCGAACATATTCAGACTTTATTGTTGCCTTTGGTTTAAACAACGCAATAATCGAAGGCCAGTCGCTTAATGATACCCCCTATAAGGTTGGCGGAAGTAGATTTTTTGAAATGGGTTGGGCATGGAGAACAAGAGTTTTTAATAAATCTAATGCTATTAGGTTTCATTATGGATTTTCTTTTCAATTCAATGGATTAAAATCGAAAGACAACCTCTATTATGTTGTTAATGACCAGGGAGAAACAGTACAGGAGGAGTTTCCCTTTGGTCTCAGCAAGTCTAAATTAAAATTGGACAACCTGGTAATTCCCATTCATTTTGAATTTGGTCCCTCCAGAACAAGGATTTCCGGTAACCACGTAAGATATTCCTTAAGGCATCAATTTAGAATAGGTTTAGGAGGATACGGAGGTTTTAATATGGGGACTCGCCAAAAACTTAAATTCAATGAAAACGGATCGAAGCAAAAGTTAAAAATAAAAGGCGGTTTAAACAGTAATCCTTTCATCTATGGACTAAGTGCCTACATGGGAGTGGATTGTTTTCTGCTCTATGTTAAGTACGATCTAAATCCTATTTTCAAAAGCCCATCCCTTGAACAAAGGAATATTTCAATGGGACTACGATTTGATATTTAAAAATTTAAAACCCGGAATTCTGTCGCATATGGATTTCATCTTAATTGAAATTTTCCTGTGACAGATTTCATTTAGGGTAACTATGAATTAATTTTCAAAAGCGGCTTGCATTTCTTTTGTAAATTCCTCTTTGTAATACCCTTTTTTACAATAATTGCAACGTATTACCTGAGTTGTTGACACGCGAAAAAGCGGAATCCAGAATAAATGAAAAAAATTCGGTGTGCTTTCACCCGAAAAGGTATCAGGCTGATTGCAATGAGAACATTTTATATGTCTCATGTTTATTGTTGTTGTCTTGCCTGGGCGAATTCCAAAAAATAAGATCATGATAAACTTTAATTAGTTTGCCTGAGTAAAATAATCGTTCACTATCAGATTGTAATCTAAAAATACTGTATTTTAAAGCATTCTATTTTCTTATTTTTACATCGCATACATTCAGTCACATTGATTTCAAAATTCACCATAGATCAAGTTTATGAAACCGCCCGCCTTGAGGAGGTAATCGGCGATTTTGTACAATTAAAAAAATCTGGTTCCAATTTTAAAGGATTGAGTCCCTTTTCAGATGAACGCACCCCAAGTTTTATGGTATCACCCGTAAAACAAATCTGGAAGGACTTTAGTAGTGGTAAGGGTGGAAATGTTGTGGCTTTCTTAATGGAACACGAACATTTTACCTATCCCGAAGCTATTAAATATCTGGCAAGGAAATACAATATTGAAATTGAAGAAACAGAACGTACAGATGAGCAAAAGGAACAGGCCGATGAACGTGAAAGTATGTATCTGGTTTCTGAATATGCTCAGCAATATTTTGAGAAGACGCTTTGGGAGAAGGAGATGGGTAAGGCTATAGGGCTTAGTTATTTCAGAGAAAGGGGTTTTACAGATGACATCATTAAAAAGTTTGGACTGGGATATAGCCTGAACCAGTGGGACGCATTTACCAATTCCGCTCTTGAAGAAGGATATCAACTACAATTTTTGCAAAAGACCGGGCTGACAATTGTAAAAGAAGATGCTAACCAGGCCGGAGTCTCCAAAAAATTTGACAGATTTAAGGGAAGAGTAATTTTTCCTATCCATTCCATGAGCGGCCGAGTTCTGGGATTTGGGGGCAGGATTCTTTCAAATGAAAAAAAAGCTGCTAAATATCTGAATTCCCCGGAAAGCGAAATATACCATAAGAGTAAGGTGCTATACGGTATATATTATGCTAAACAAGCGATTGCTAAAGAAGATAACTGCTATTTAGTGGAAGGCTATACAGATGTTATTCAACTGTATCAAAGGGGAATACATAATGTGGTGGCCTCTAGTGGCACAGCCCTTACACCAGAGCAAATACGATTAATAAACAGGCTTACTAAAAATATTACAGTTTTATTTGACGGAGATGCGGCCGGATTGCGTGCTTCCCTAAGGGGTATTGATCTTATTCTTGAGCAAGGAATGAATGTGAAAGTCTGCACCTTTCCTGAGGGAGAAGATCCTGATAGTTTTGCAAAAAACAATGAAGTTGAGGAGATCATACTTTACCTACAAGAGAATGCTAAGGATTTTATACAGTTTAAAACTTCCTTACTGGCCAAAGATGCGGCAAATGACCCAATAAAAAAGGCCGATACTATACGCGAAATCGTTAACAGTATCTCTAAAATCCCAGATAGGATAAAACGTGAAATTTATATTCAGGAGTGCGCACATATAATGAATATTTCAGAAGAAGTTTTATTTAATACTCTGGCGCAGATTGGAAGGAAAGAACGCACAAATGCTGCCACAACTGCAAGACAGGAACAAAAAGCATTCGAGGTCATTAAGCATAGCCAGAAAGAGGAAAAACTGGATGTACAATATGAGTTAGAACGGAAAATAATAGAAATGCTTCTTCTTTACGGGAATGAGCTTCAGGAATTTGAGGACCTTATTTTAAAAGAAAATGAAGAGGGCGATCTCGTTCTTGAACCGGAAAATATGGAAGCAAAAGTATATGAAAAAGTATACCTGGACCTTCAGGAAGATGAAATAGAACTCACACATGACAAATTCAGAAATATCTATTATAAATTAATAGAAGGGCTTAATGAGAAAGAAGACTTTTCTATCACTACATTTATG
>CBDTVT010000068.1:0-14628 GCA_965364275.1 uncultured Eudoraea sp.
CTATTCGTTTATAGTGATGTCATTTCTTTTGTTTAAAGTTTTTAAAGCCCATTATTCCTTGAGAAAAAATCAGGGTAGAGAAATGAATCATTAATAATTCAAATATCAAAAGTATTAGGAAGTCAAAATTTAATAATTTTGGACTATTAATACTGTTCGATTTTTACTGAAAAAACCATAAACGAATAGGCCTCTTAAAACTAAAAATGGCTGCTAATTTAGCAGCCATTTTTCAATAACATTATAGGTTTTTTATTCGATGATTCCGGTGCAACTTACTCTGGCACCCGCGGCACCACTGGGTTGAGATGTAAAATCATCAACTCCCTGATGTACAATTACAGCTTTACCTAAAATATTCTTATTTGCATCTTCGCAACCTATACACCATTGATCTGTACTAAATTCAACAACGGCATTGCCATCTGCATCTGCAGTAAAATTACCGATATCACCTTTATGGTATCCCTCGGCTGCGCCCCATTTTCCATGTGGTTCATGTGTAGGGTTCCAATGACCTCCGGAAGACTTTCCATCATCAGAAGAACAATCTGCCTTTTCGTGAATATGAATTGCGTGTTCTCCAGCACTAAGGTCGCTTAATGTGGCTTTCATCATTACCATTCCGTTTTCTTCTGTAAAAACAACTTCACCTTGCACATTACTGTCACTTTTGGGTTGCATAAAAAATTTTATAACCTCTGTGTTTACTTCCTCTGCAATTTTTTCTACCGGCTCGTCCGTAACAGCATCACCCTCTTTTTCAGTCTTTTTGCCATCTTTACAATTATATGCCAGTACAAGAATCATACTTAGCGCGATGATGTGTATTTTCTTCATTTGTTTTTCGTTTTTTGTTACTTAGGAAAGTTACGGAATATTCACTGGTATGTCAATACAATATTTATAATGATTTGAATTAAGCCCTAGAATCTCCTTCTTTAATTAAGGTACTACACTGGAAAATGGATACTTCAATGCGTGCTTCGGGCTTTTATTTTTCCTTAGCGGATAAAAAAATTTCTTTTTTTCCATCTGTAAATCTTTAAAAAAGGGATCGTTTATAATTAGTCAATTATCTTAGTTATGACCTGTGTCTCACTATGCAGGGTTTTGTGAACCGGACATTTATTTGCTATTTCCAGGATACGTTGAGTCTGTTTCTCATCAATATTACCGGTTAGTCTTAGTTCCCTATGAAACGTATCTATTTTTGTCCCGGGCGACTCACAATCCTGGCAGTCCTCTGCATGTGATTTGCTATATGAGGTGTGCACTTCAACATTTTGCAGGTCCCAACCTTTCCGTTTTACATACATCTGTATAGTCATCGCTGTACAAGCAGACAAACCTGCAGAAACCAACTCATATGGAGAAGGCCCTAAATCATTGCCACCATACTCTTCCGGTTCATCAGCGATCATATAATGTTTACCTACTTTCATTGATGTTGAAAATCCTTCATCCGCATCCAGGCTCGCTACCACCTGGTGTTTGGAATTTATGCTTTTATCCTGAGGGATTTCGAGGTAACGTTGTGCCCAACCCGATATTACTTTACCTGCATAAGTTGAATCTTTTTTATCTGAAAGGAGGTGATCAGCGCCATCTAAAGAAATAAAGCTCTTTGGGTGATGTGCGGCAATATAAATTTCTTCTGCATTTTTAATAGCAACCGTTTGATCTTGTGGAGAATGCAATATCAAAATTGGTTTGCGTAATTCTTTAACTGTTTGTGGAAGAGTCCTATTTTCCAAATCCTCCAGAAATTGTTTTTTAATAGTAAAATCGCGTCCGCCTAAATTAACTAAGGCCTGCCCTTTTAAGTTTATTTCCTCGATATTACTCCTAAGTAAATGCTTTACATGCAGTGGATTAGAAGGAGCTGCAATCGTTGCTATAGCTTTTATAGATGTTATTTCTGATGCAGCAAGGAGTACTGCTGCTCCCCCAAGTGAATGTCCTATTAATAGGGTTGGTGCTTTATGAGCGCTACGTAAATATTCTGCTGCAACTATCAAATCTTCAACATTCCCGGAGAAATTGGTATCTGCAAAATCACCCTCGCTCTCGCCCAGACCAGTGAAATCAAAACGCAAAACACCAAAACCACTGGAAGTAAGTGATTTACTAATATTTTTAATGGCTAACAGGTTTTTATTACAAGTAAAACAGTGGGCAAATAACACATAATTATGTGGTAGTTGATTCGCAGGTAAATCTAGTCTTCCAACCAATTTCTGGCCAGACTTATTATGAAATGTTACTTTTTGTAGGCTCATATTGCTTTTTAATTAATTGATAGTCGAATGAAAGGTACTAAACTTTCTTACCGATGGAAATTGCAATCATTAGATTAGTTTATGTAAAATATAGCAATAACTCTTTAAGGTTGAGCAATTTGAATATTCTTAAATTTAGGTCTTAAGCCATAATTATGGATAATCCCTAATTGTAAACTGTTTTTATTTTTGGAAGGTAACTATACCATTGATGTCTTGATAAGAATAGGTTATTTTACTTCACTCTTTTTTCGGCGTAAATCCGGATTGTAAAAAACGCCTAATTGCAAGCGATCGTAATTAGCAGTATTAAAATGGTTTTTCAAATACCCTAACTGTAAACTTAAATTTTCAACAATATTTATCCCCAGAGCCGCATACAGCCTGTTCTGGCCAAAAATTTCATCCTGAAGATTCAAAAATATCTCATCGTAGAAGTTGAGGAAAAAGGTATTGGTAAGTGGAAGTGTGATTTGTAATCTATACCGGGCTCTATGCTGGGTGTCGGAAGACGTTCCTGAATTCAAAAAACGCTGTTCGAAACGGAACCGATGTTCAAATAATAGTTCCCAAACTTTGTTTTTGAGGATAAATTGTTCAAAAATTCTGTTTTCCAGCAACTTATTTTCGTTAGGTATATCTTCAAAACTTCTATCGGTTTCAATGAAGCCATAACCAATAGTAGCAATGGCCTCTGAACTAATATGGCAATTTAAGCCTATTCTAAGTAGTAATTGATTGAAATTACTTGTGGTTTCATAATATCTAAATTGAGCTTCGGAATGAATGCTAAATCGCTCTGAAACTTTATTGGCTCCAAAGTACATATACCATGCACCTAATTTATCTTCTCCCGTTTCCTGGGCATTACTATTCGCCACCACCAAAAGGATAAGAATAACTACTAATTTTCTCATAAAGTATTATCTTTTATAAAAGCGTAAAATTACAAGCTCGCTTGTTTGTCTAAAGTCAATTCAAGCGAGCTTCTATATTGAATTAATATAACTAAAATCAATAAATTTAGATTTTATTTATACTTAAGAATCGGGATTCATTTCCATGGTTTCACCATCTTTAATAGGGGTGCCTTTGTCCTGTTTTAGATATACATCCAAAAATTCGAGGACTTTGCTATAAGCTTCAATTTGATTTTCCTTTTTTACAAATCCATGACCTTCATCTTCAAATAAGACATATTCCACTGGAACCCCATTTTTTCTAACACCTGCAACAATCTCATCAGATTCTATCTGTAAAACCCTGGGATCCTGTGAGCCTTGTAAGACAATCAATGGTTTAGTCACCTTATCAGTATGGAATAAAGGGGATATTTTTTTAAGACGAACAGAGTCTGCGCTATTTGGATCTCCCAATTCTTTGTAAAGCGCATCTTTAAATGATTCCCACCATGGTGGAATACTTCTAAGGGTTCTTATCCAGTTGGTAACACCAAATAAATTTACTCCTACTGCAAATTCTTCCGGGGTATAGGTAAGGGCAGCCATGGTCATATAGCCTCCATAGGATCCGCCAATAATACCAATCTTCTCTGCATCTATTTCTGTTTGTTGAGCGAGCCAATTTTTCCCTTCCACACAATCTTTAAGATCTTTATCGCCATGATTTAAGTCATCCATTTGATAAAAAGACTTACCATATCCGCTACTACCCCTGTTATTTACTGCTAATATGGCATATCCGTGATTTACCATATACTGAATTAAGGAACTAAAATTCTGTCTGGATTGCCCTCCAGGACCACCATGAACCCAAACCAGAGCAGGCACCTTGTTTTCAGTACTAGCCTGATGGGGTTTGTAATAAATAGCTGGTATTTCAAGGCCATCAAAAGATTTAAAGCGTATAACTTCTGCAGTGACCAGATGTTCACCTTTTATTTCCTGGTTTAAAACGTTTGTAATTTGATTCTGCTGCTTCGTTTCTAAATCATATACAAATAAATTAGATGGAGTATTTGAACCACCAGCATAAAACCTCATGGTTTTTTCATCCTCTGAAAAACCCACATTAGTAATACTGGTATTATCAAATTTGGGAAGTTCAATATTTTCACCCGAGGCCATATCTTTTACTTCAATAACATTTTTAGCATCTTTATTTATATAAGTCACCTGGTATGTGCCATTTTCAGTAAAATAACTACCAGCTATATCCCAATCGCGTTCCATAACTTTTTCACGAGAGCCATCAGCAATATTATATTTCATGAGGTAAGCAAATTCTGCACCATCGTCTGTGGTATAATATAGTGCGGAATTGTCTTTGGCAAAGTCCTCGCTACTATTAGCGCATTGATTGAGATTTATTTTTGTTGTAGACTTATCCTTAAAACTATAGAGGAACAAATCACTGTCATTCGTGTTAATAGCTTTGCTTAACGGCAGGGATTGTTTATCATGTGAGATTCCGCCAACATTATATCCTTCATTATTTTGGTAGAGAAGGGCAGGGGCAAAATTCTCCAAATCCATCTCGTACAGATCCATATACCTCTTATCCCTTTTGTTGGAAGTGAAGTAAAAGCTTTTGTCATCCTCAGCCCATCCGTAAAAAATTGTTCTGGCGCCTTCATAGGGCGTTAGATCTTTGTGTGTTCCCTCTTGGTCTCTTAAAAAGATATGATAAATTTCATCCCCATTATTATCCATTCTAAACAACATACGTTCGTCTTCCGGGAAATAGGAAATGGAAAATACAGAAGAACTATCAGATGCAGTAACCGGGATAAAATCTCCACCTAATGAAGCAACGGTATACATATTATAAATGCCTGAACGGTTACTGGATACCAATAATTTTGATTTATCCGGTGAAAAGCTTCCACCAAACACGTTCTCATTGTCCATCATTTGCTCTATGGTGTAAGTCTCCAGAGTTTCTCCAATGTTTGGTTTTGCTTCCGTTTTTCCGTCCTTGCAACTCCATATCATCGTGATTGCAAGCAATAAGATCAGTTTTTTCATGTTAATTAAAGTTTTAAGATTGATGTTTAAGTAGCTATTACCCTAAAAAATAAAGAAGATGAGCATTAATTACTATGGGAAAGAATGGCCATTTTTGCATTAAATAAAGGTGCTTAAATTTAGTTACTAAATATACCAAAAAGTTGCACTATAAATCTTAAAAGCTTGTTAACAGCAGATTCCAATTTATTATTAGTAATGGTTATAAGAAGAAAATTCGAGTTGTAGTTTTCGATACTCATTTAAATTGTAAAATTTGCATTAATTGTGCTGCCCTACTGGTCTTCTAAATAGACTTCTCCATCTTTCATTACAAATTTTACCGATTTTATAGCCGAAATATCCTTAGTAGGGTCACCTTGAACGGCTATGATATCTGCCAAAAACCCCTTTCTTATTTGGCCGAGTCCATTAAGGTGAAACACCCTCGCATTGATAGAAGTTGCAGATTGCAGCACAGCTAAAGGTGTCATCCCGTATTCCACCATTAATTCCATTTCCCTATAATTTTCTCCATGACTAAAAACACCTACATCCCCACCAAAAATAATCTCAACTCCCGATTGTAGTGCCTCCTCAAATGAAGCTTTTTTTTGAATAATTCTTTTAGGCACAGGGCCTTTTCCTTTTATCCAGCCACCATATTTCTCAACAGCTTCCCCTGCGGCAAGTGTAGGACAAAAGGCAACGTTGTTTTCCTTCATTAAATTAAACTCCTTTATGGTTCCCAAATCCCCGTGTTCTATAGTTTCTACTCCTGCAAGAACTGCCCTGCGTATTCCCTCCGGAGTACTCGCATGAGCTACTACGTACCTTCCTGCACTTTCAGCTGTAGCCACCATAACTTCAAGTTCATTCTGCAAAAAGGTGGGTTGGGCCGGCTCACCCGTTTTCCATCGGTAGTCTGCATATACTTTAATAAAGTCGGACCCATTGCCAATCTGCCTGCGCACTGTTTTAATGGCTTCATCAAATCCACTTACTGTTTCCGCTCCCAGAGGGACAGCTACCCCGTCATGAAACCCTTTTGGGCCATAAGCTCCAGTAGCTACAATTGCCGGGCCAGCAACCAGTAAGCGGGGTCCGGGAACAATACCTTCATCAATAGTTTTTTTTAGATAGACATCAGTATATCCTGCTCCTTCTGCACCCAGATCCCGCATTGTAGTAATTCCTGCCAATAGGGATCTTCTGGCATAAACGGCACCTCGGATTGCCCGTTCTGCCGGAGATTCTTTAAGCACCTGATCATTCCAACTGGTTTCATTATATGGATGAAGAAGTAGATGTGAATGACCCTCTATAATTCCTGGTAAAAGTGTCATCCCCTTAAGCCAAATGGTGTCTTTTATTATTTTTATCGGACATTTATCAAGAGGGCCTGTGTAATCAATATGATTTTCATCCACAACGACAATCCAATTAGTAAATAAAGTTTCTCCATCAAATACCTTATCAGGAATCAATAGTGTTTGACTCTGCATTCCGGTACTTAACAGTAAAAAGAATAGGATAAACAGCTTTTTCATTTCCGGTTATATTAATGAAGATTGAGTGATGAAAATAAAGATAATTACCGATTTAGTATCCTTCGAATTGCAATAAATAAAAAAATAAATAGGGAATAACCAATGAAAAAGGGAATTATATAGGATTCCAGATTACACATAAGCATTATACCTATTATTAAAAGTTGAAATCCTAATCCAAAAGTAGAGACGGCTGTCATAAACCAATTTGGAAGATTTTGACTTGCTACAGCCCTTCTGTCCAATCCATAAATTATCCTATCAAATAGTCCATATAAGATGCTGTATAGTCCAAAAAGTAAATTAACCGTGCGCTGTTTCTCTCCACTCATGGCTCTTGGTGCTTTGCGTTCAAAGACCCGGCTGGTAGTATCACCATTGTATTTATTTCTCAGAATAACATAATAGTAATTATAAAGGGTTCCCTGTAGCTGAAGTCCAATAAAAGCCATGATGGTATACGCTATTGATCCATCAGTAACATACCAAATTGAAATCAGGATCATTAGATTAAGAATAATGTCTGAAACAGAATCTAAATACCTTCCCGTATAAGAGGGCTGATTTTTAACACGGGCTAATTCTCCATCCGCGGCATCTAAAATTGATTTTAATATTAGAAAGAACGCAGTGGCCCAGTAATAATGATTAAGAATACATAGGACAGCAAGAAGACCCGAAATTACAAATCCGATAGTTAGATGGATCGGCGTAAAAGCCGTGTTTTTTAAAGAATTTGCTATGATTCTTGCAATGGGCCTGCCATAGTCTGAAAGATCTATAAATTGGTATTCTTTGGGTAATTTGGACATTATGCCTATGCCTGCTACCTCCGTAGATATTAATAACGATTGCACGCTGGCTTAATATGAAGTAAAGGCCTAAGGCAAAAATAACATTAAATCTACTATTAGGTAACCTAAATATGGGTATAACTAGTTAGTTGAAGCATTTTTTGCTATTTGTTGTAGTTTTTGATCAATATCGGCTTTGCTTATCCATTTCCCACGGACCATTACCCCAGACAAGTCTTTTAAGGCACTTATGTCTTCAATGGGATTAGAATTAACCAGAAGAATATCTGCCGCCATTCCTTCCTTTAGTTGACCGAAAACAGATTCCATATCAAAGAAGATAGCTGGGTTAACTGTTCCGGTTTGTAGTATTTCTAGTGGAGATAACCCTGACTTCAACAATCCCTCCATTTCGTGATGGATGGAAAATCCGGGAACATTGAATAATTGCGGAGCATCTGAACCCAAGAGCAGGCCATGCCCGGTTTTTTTCAGTGCATATATTAGTTTTCTTCTTATGTCTATAAAGGTTTCCCACTGCGATTTATCAAAATTTGCGCCTGGACCTGTTGATGCCTCTTTGCGTTTTCTCCATTCTGACAGGGTTGATGCGGGCATGTATTTCATCTCGGGTTGCTGAAGAAGTATCTCTCCATCTACCGGAGCAAACCATCTTTCAAAAAGGCTTTGAGTAGGTACTATCCAGACTTTGTTATTTTTTGAAAGTTCAACCAGTTCATCTATCCTGGAAGTATCAGCCAGTTTCGTGAAATTGTAACCAAAAAATCCATTGTCATTTGGATTAACATTCTCTGACTTAGGCACCAAACCTTCTAAAAACCCATCTACATGGTCTATGGAGGCATATCTGCTCTCCAGGGCGTGTTCAATACCGACATCAACCGGTACATGTCCGGAAAATGAAATTCCCGATTCATTAGCCATTTTAACTAATTCGTCAAACACATCGCGCTTAATTCCGGGGTGAATTTTTAAAAAATCATATCCGTCATTTTTATAAGATATTACTTTCTCCCTGGCTTCTTCAGTTGAGGTAACCGAATTTCCATTTAAGGAAGGACTTGAAGTAAATATTCGTGGGCTTAACAGTTCGCCTTGTTCTGCAGATTGTCTCAACTCAATATGAGATGGATGACCTAACATTCCCCTTATTGTTGTGATACCGTTGGAGAGATACAGAAAAAGTGTTTCTTCTGTTCGTTCTGTAGAGGTGGGCGGCGAAGGAATATGAGCATGCATTTCGGCCAGGCCAGGTAAGGCATATTTCCCTTGACCGTTTATTATGTTATTATATAGCTGTTCATTTTCTATACTTGCTGCAATTTTCTGAATTTTTCCGGAGTCAATAACCATTTGCCTGTCGGAGAGAAGTTCCCCCGTATTTACATCGATGACGGTAACATTGGTAATTAAAATGGCCGTATCACTTATATTATCCTGAGCCTGATTGCATGAAATAAAGATTAAAATAGCACTGATAATAAATATTTTTTTCATGGGTTTATATTTTTTTCAATTTCAGATTCTTTCAATAGTATAAGTAATTCTTTGGAGTTAAAAACCGTTTCTCCTTTTATTACAAAATCAATTTTTTGTGTATTTGAGATATTCTCCAGTGGATTTTCAGCCAATAAGACAAGGTCGGAAATTTTACCTTTTGCTACCGATCCATAGTCATTATCTTTTTTTAAGAAAAGAGATCCGTTATATGCTGAAGTTCGCAGTGCTTCTATGGGTGATATACCTACCCTTACCAAAGCTTCCAGTTCTTTATGCAAAGAAATCCCTGGATAGATATATGAATTGTATGCCCCACAATCAGAACCTGCAAGGAGACCAACACCGGCCTTATTTAGATCATGGGATAATTTACCAAAAAAGGCATCTAATTCTTTCCTGTCTCTTCTGCGTTCTGCACTGGCCTTAAGTGCTCCGTTAATTCTCCCCTCATAGGTTTTAATAAAGGCCTTTTCTAAATATTTTAAATAGGAATCCTCCGTGTGATTTACTTCATCTAAATAGCTTAAAACTTCTCCAATATGAAGTGTGGGCACCACAAATATATTGTTGGTTTTTAATGCAGCAAATGTCTTTTCTGCAGTACCATCTTCATAGCTCTCCTGCAACAAAGGCATGGCCTCCCAAAATCCAATGGTTTTATCCTGAAATTGTTTTGTAAGAGTATTTTCAAGGGAAGAGCATCCCTTCATTACATAATACAAATGCTCAATGGCATCTATACCAGCCTCTACTGTTTCATTTAAATTTACTGTAAAAGGCATGTGACCCGATGTAATTAAATACCTTTTTTCTGCTTCTTTGATAGTTTTTATATATAATTCGCCACTGATCTTGCTATCATATAATTTGACAAAATCCGTTTTCAAATTTGTCAGGGAATCAAGTGCTTTTTCAATATCCAATTCATTTTCAACTTCCAGTGAACCGGCCCAGGTTGCGTTAGGGCCATCAATTTTAGGACCTGAAGTATATATATCAGGACCTAGTAAAGTTCCTTCGGAAATACCCTTTCTCCATTGCATTACATTAGGAGTGAGATCGCCACCAGCGTCCCTGACGGTGGTTATTCCATTAGCTAAAAACAATTTTAAAAAGTTTTTGTTATTCGAAATAAGGCCTTCGCCACCTCTAAAATGCACGTGATTGTCCCAAAACCCGGGCAGAATATATTTGCCTTTTGCGTTTATAAGTTTATTTCCGTCATAAAGAGGGAATTCATCAGAATTGCCTAGATTTTTGATCCGACCATTGGAAATATAAATGTCCTTTTGTTCAATTTCGCCGGTTTCCAAATTAATAACATTCCCATTCTGAATGATCAGATCAACAGTTTCCTTTGTCTTCTCTTGACAACCAATAATACCAGCTAGGAAGATTATTAAGAAGAAATACTTTTTTGTGAAATTGAACATTTGCAATAATTAAAATTTGATATGCAAAACAGCGAATTAAATATTTGTGAATTCCATCTTTTTGGAAATTGACCAATACTATGCTTATATTTAAGACTTCTACATTTTTAACTAAACGTATTACTTAAAACTAATGAAAAATATTCTTCTTTTGGCAATGCTTGGCTGTTGTCTTTTATTTATAGGTTGTGACTCCAAAAAAAGAGATGGGAATCCGAAAGTGTTGGTATTCTCCAAAACCATGGGATTTAAGCATTTATCTATCCCTGATGGTATTGCCGCCATTCAAAAACTAGGCGCCGAGAATAATTTTGAAGTAGACACCACTAAAAATGCGGCCATCTTTGAAGAAGACTCATTACAGCAATACTCGGCTATTATATTTATGAGTACTACTGGGAATATCTTGGATCATAAACAGGAAGCCGGTTTTGAACGCTATATTCAGGCTGGGGGAGGCTTTGTTGGGGTACATGCAGCGACGGATACAGAATATGACTGGAATTGGTATGGGAAATTGGTTGGAGCCTATTTTCATAGCCATCCTTCTGGTACACCTGAAGCAGATTTTATAATAAAGGATCAGGCTTTTGCAGCAACCAGTTTCTTTACGGATACCATCTGGCACAGGACAGACGAAATGTACAACTTTAAAAAAATAAATCCGGATATAAACGTCCTTATTACCATTGATGAAACTACCTACGATGGGGGTATTAATGGTGATTACCACCCAATGAGTTGGTACCATGAATACGATGGTGGCAGGGCATTCTACACCGCTTTAGGTCATACTTCAGAATCCTTTACCGAAGAACTATATTTAAAACATTTACTAGGTGGTATCCAATACGCCATTGGGGATAATCTAATACTCGATTATTCTAAAGTAAGCTCGCAGATACCTCCGGATATTGATAGGTTTTCCAAAGTTTCTCTGGTAGGTGGAGGAGAGTTTTTTGAACCTACTGAAATGACCATTTTACCAAATAATGATGTGCTTATTGGTCAGCGAAGAGGAGAAGTTATGCATTACAGTGCAGATACCAAAGAATTAAAACAAGTGGCATTACTGGATGTTTATCATAAAACATTATCTAACCCTGATGTTAATGCCGAAGAAGGGCTTATGGGATTTCAAAAAGATCCGAATTATTCCCAAAATCACTGGATATATGTTTACTTCGCTCCAACCGGGAATGAGTCTGTAAACAGATTGTCAAGATTTAAGTTTAAAGATGGAGTTTTTGATTTGGATTCCGAACAAAAAATTCTGGATCTAGACAGCCAGCGAGAGATATGTTGCCACACAGGGGGATCGATAGCCTTTGGGCCTGGCGGACTTTTATACTTGTCAACAGGTGATAATACCACACCCTTTAATGAAAAAGGGGTTAAATATGTGCATAGTGGATATGCTCCAATAAACGATATTCCCGGGAAACAACAGTATGATGCGCGAAGATCTTCGGGCAATACTAATGATCTAAGAGGTAAGATTTTACGGATAAAAGTCAATAAAGATGGCTCTTATGACATTCCAAAGGGTAATTTATTCCCGGTGGGAATGGAAAAAACCAGACCAGAAATCTTTACCATGGGTCACCGAAACCCATATAGAATATCGGTTGATCCTAAAAAAGGTTATGTTTATTGGGGTGATGTAGGTCCGGATGCAAGGGAAGACAGCCTTTTAACAAGAGGCCCCAGAGGTTATGATGAAATGAATCAGGCCAGGGAAGCCGGCAATTTTGGCTGGCCACTTTTTATTGCGGATAATAAACCCTATTTCGAATACAATTACGAAACCGGGCTTAGCGGTGAAATATTTGATCCTGTAAAACCCCTCAATAATTCTAAAAATAATACAGGCTTAAAAGAGCTTCCAAAAGCTATGCCCGCTTATGCATATTACCCGTATGCCGAGTCTTCAGATTTTCCCCAGGTAGGTACAGGAGGAAGAAATGCTATGGCGGGACCTGTTTATTATTCAGATCTTTACAAAGGTCCGGATGCACTTCCCGAATATTTTAATGGAAAGGTGTTCATCTATGATTGGATGCGGGGCTGGATGAAAGCGGTTAGTTTCTTTGAAGACGGAACATTCAATAAAATGGAACCTTTTTCTTCAGATATTGAGGTCAATAGTCTAATAGATATGGAGGTAGGTGCAGACGGGAGAGTATACCTTCTTGAATATGGGAGTGGTTGGTACTCAAAAAACGATGATTCAGGATTAAGCTATATCGACTACAATAGCGGAAACAGACCTCCAGTTATTGATCACATGATCGTAAATAAGACCTCTGGCAGTTTGCCATTGAATATTACAGCAGAAGTTGAGGCAGTCGATAGGGAAAAGGATGAAGTAAAATATATATGGGATCTTGGAGATGGAACTACTATGGAGACACCAGAGGCTTCCATTGAATATACCTATGATAAAGTAGGAGAATACAGGGTTTCTGTAGAGGTAAAGGATGATAAAAATGCTATTGCTACCAGCGAAGTGATAACAGTGGTTGCAGGAAATTCCAGGCCTGTGCTGTCTATAAATCTTAGTGGCAGCAACACCTCGTTCTTTATACCCGGTGTACCCGTTAATTACAAGGTTTCTGTAGACGATCCCGATGGTAGTGGGAAAATTGATGAAGAAAATATTTTTGTTTCAGTTGATTATATGGAAGGGATGGATGAGGTAAACCTTTCAATAGGTCATAAGGAGGTTTCGGCTGCGGTCACTGGTAAAGCCCTTACTTTATCAATGGATTGTAAGACCTGCCATAAGGTTAACGAGGCTTCAATTGGGCCAACCTATTTGCAGATTGCTGAAAAATATAAGGACGACGAAAATGTTCTTAGCTATTTGCAAGGCAAAATCAAATCAGGCGGAAATGGTGTCTGGGGTGAAGTAACGATGCCGGCTCATCCCAGCATTACGAATGTCGAAACCAGACAAATTACGATGTACATACAATCACTGGTAGAAGGAAAAACAATAAAAAAATCACTTCCTGCCAAGGGTACAATCGTGCCTGAACCAACACCCGGGGCTAACGTATTTATACTTACAGCCAGCTATACCGATGCGGGCACAGGTGAAGCCAAACCACTAACGGGTATAGAAAAGGTATATTTAATGGGTAGTACAGTTGCTTTTTCAGATAAAACCAAAACAGAAGGATTTACGCCTATTTCTTTTGGCGGAAGGGATTTGCTTGTGGTTCCCTCAAAACAAGCTTGGTTTGCGCTGGAAAATATCGATTTGAAAGGGGTAAAGACCGTTTATATAGCCATTGGAGGACAGGAATTACCTAAGTCCGGATTAGATTTTGAATTGCGTTTAAATGCCCCGGATGGCAAACTATTAGGTAAGGGAACTATGCCGAAGCCTGCTGAAGGGCAGCGAAGTGGGGCAGTAGATATAAAACTTATTAATGATTTTAATGTTAAAGCCGAGGAGTTATATTTTGTTTATATGCCAGGAGATGATGAGGAAAAAAGATCTGGTATCGCTGTCGCTCTGGACGTTAGGTTTGCTGCCGATTAATTATTCTTAAGAGCTTAAATGATGTCGGAGTTAAGTACTATTAATAGTGTACTATTAACTCCGATTTTATTTTTCGCAGAGATTTCAAAGGATTTATTCAGATAGGTTTTTTACCAAAATATAAAAATTCTCATCTACCAGAACTTGAGTTGCGCCCTTAGCGTTCAAGTTTTCTGTTTTCCATTCAGCATTGGGGAAAAGCCATTGCTCCTGATCGTTAACTTTAATTCTTACAGGCATATCAAAATCCTTTACAATATTTGTATATCGGAATCTAATTTTATTATCCTTAAGGCTAAATTCCAAAACCGGAATTTTCGTTGTCCTTAGATATTGATTAAAAAATGCAGTGAGATCTATTTTTGTTTGATCGCTGAGGTAGTTTTCAATTTGCTTTGTGGTAACCGTCTTATGATAAAATTCTTTATTTAATCCACGCAGAATTTGCCTCCATTTTTCATCATCTTCCAGGAGTTGCCGAAGCGTATGTAACATGTTCGCCCCTTTATAATACATCTCCCCAGATCCTTTA
>CBDTVT010000069.1:0-14378 GCA_965364275.1 uncultured Eudoraea sp.
AGTAGTTATTCCTATATAAATTTTATTAGATTCGCCTTACTTGTTCTGGTTCAGGTATTAGTATTTAACAGGTTGAACTTTTTTGGCTTTATCAATCCAATGGTCTATATACTTTTCCTCTATTGGTATCCAATAAAGGAAAATAGATCAGTTTTTATAATTACAGGATTTTTACTGGGTTTATGCATCGATTTTTTTTCAGACACTATGGCTTTAAACGCCGCATCTACTGTTACCATAGCTTATTTGCGACCTACTATTATGCGTTTTGTTTTTGGGGTTAATTACGAATTTCAGAGTTTCAAATTATCTAATAGTACCAGGGTACAACAAATTACTTTTTTGACGTTATTAATTATAGCGCATCATGTTATTTTCTTTACTCTGGAAATTTTCAGTTTATCAAATTTGCTGCTAATTTTGAAGAAAGTTATTTTTACAGGAATTGCGACACTAATACTGTGTTTACTTTTTGTTTCACTTTTCAGTGTGAAGAAAGAATAAGAGGCATTCTTGCTAAATATTGAAAGCTAAATTTCAATGAAAAAAATATTATTATCGTCCATAATTGTCCTAATCGGAATTACCTTTATAGGTAGGCTGTCCTATTTGCAAATATTTAGCTTTTCACCAGATCAGGTTTTGGAAGATCCTGCTATTAAAGCGATATATGATTATCCTGAACGGGGGTATATATATGATAGAAACGGGAAACTTTTGGTGGGAAATGACCCGGCCTATGATGTGATGGTTATTCCAAGGGAAGTGAAGCCCCTGGACACCCTTGAGTTTTGTAGTCTTTTAGGAATTGACAAGGAAAAATTTGTGCAAAAACTCCGGAAAGCCAGAATATATTCTCCAAGATTACCTTCAGTATTAGTACCTCAACTTTCTAAAGAAGATTATGCCATGCTTCAGGAGAAAATGAGGAAGTATGAAGGATTTTATATTCAAAAAAGGTCTTTAAGATATTACGACACCAAAGCCGCTGCTAATGTCTTGGGATATATTAGAGAGGTAAATGAACGTGACCTGGAAAGAAATCCTTATTACGTACAGGGAGAATTAACCGGAGGTAAAGGTGTAGAGCAGCAATATGAGGAAATCTTAAGAGGTAGAAAAGGGGTGCAATATATTCAGAAAGATAGATTCAACAGAGATATAGGACCCTATAAAGCTGGTATTCTCGACACACTTCCGGAACAAGGTAAGGAAATAAGCCTTACTCTTGATAAGGAACTTCAGGAATACGGGGAGTTACTAATGCATGGTAAATGGGGAGGAATTGTTGCTATAGAACCATCTTCAGGAGAAATATTGGCCATGATCTCGGGGCCAACCTATGATCCGGCATTACTAGTGGGCAGAGAACGCTCAAAAAACTATAGCAAACTGCATTATGATACTATATCCAAACCCCTGTTCGATAGATCTATTTCGGCTGAAGGCTCTCCGGGATCACCATTTAAAACATTAAATGCCCTGGTGGCATTACAAGAAGGCGCGATCCAGCCTGGTACAACTTTTCGCTGTTATAATGGATTTTATGTGGGTAGCACAAAGAGAGGGTGTCATTGCGGGGGCGGAATAAGAAATTTAAACAGCGGTATATATAAATCTTGTAATGCATACTTCGCAGGTACATTTCGAAAATTCTATGAAAATTTTCCGACTACAGACGAAGGTCAGGATGTTTGGGAAAAACATATGAATAGTTTTGGCCTTGGAAATTTTTTAGGCTATGATCTTCCTACCGGAAGACCTGGAAGAATTCCAAGCAAGGAGTATTATGACAAATGGTATGGAGATAATCGTTGGGTTTCATCTTATATCATTTCTAATGCCATTGGGCAGGGAGAAATTGCAGCAACACCAGTTCAACTAGCCAATATGACAGCGGCAATTGCAAACCGTGGTTACTATTTTACCCCTCATATCCTGAAGAAAGTTGAAGGTAAGGATATAAGCATTCCAGAATACGTCCAACCCAAGTATACCACAATTGACAAAAAGCATTTTGACCCTGTAGTTAAAGGTATGGCCGATGTGTATAAAAAAGGTACAGCCAGGTGGGTACAAATACCCGGAATAGAGATTGCAGGTAAAACAGGTACCGTAGAGAATTATACAAAAATAGATACTGTACGTACGCAGCTTACAGATCATTCAGTATTTATCGCTTTTGCTCCTGTAGACAGTCCAAAAATTGCATTAGCAGTTTATATTGAAAATGGCTATTATGGCTCAAGATATGCAGGGCATATAGCGTCTCTATTAATAGAAAAGTACCTGAAAGGAAAAATTACCAGAAAGGATCTCGAAAAAAGAATGCTCGAAAAAACTCTTGAACATGAATATGCCAAGCCATACAGCGGAGAAGAATTCAAGATAAATGAGTATGTCTGGTAGGAAAGTATTTAAGCGAATTGATTGGCTTACCGTTTTATTTTATCTTTTATTAGTAGGGATAGGTTGGTTAAACATCTATTCCAGTACATTTTCAGGAACCGACTCCTCTGTTTTCGATTTTAGTCAGTTGTATGGAAAACAATTGATTTTTATTGGGTTAAGCCTGATAAGTATCCTCGTAATACTTGCACTCGAGGCCAGTTTCTATGAACGTTTTTCCAGTGTTTTGTACATAATTTCTATGGTTCTTCTTTTGGGCCTTTTTGTCTTCGGCAAGACCATTGCCGGGGCAACTTCATGGTACAACCTTGGATTTTTTAATTTTCAACCTTCTGAGCTCGCCAAAGTTGCCACTGCTTTAGCTTTAGCCAAGTATTTAAGTGATATACAAACAGATATTAAAAACCGGAAAGATCAATATTATTCTTTTTTAATTATTTTGATTCCGGCTTTTTTAATCATTCCACAACCAGACCCGGGCAGTGCATTGGTATTTTTCTCACTGATCTTTGTCCTTTTCAGAGAGGGGTTGCCACTGTTTTATCTGGGTATTGCCCTTTTAGCTGTCGTGGTTTTCATAACCACCTTAATGTTCGGAACAATTTGGGTTGGAATTGCCCTAGCCTTAATAATTGCTCTTTTTCTCTTACTGAAAAGAGCCTCTTTTAAAGTTCCTGTCTTGCCATTAATTACGGTTTTTGTTGTTTCAATCGCCTTTTCATTATCTGTTAATTTTGTTTTTAATAATGTATTTGAGCAACGTCATAGAGACAGATTCAGCCTTTGGCTTCGGTTGGAAAAAGACCCCAATAAACTCGAAGAAATTCGCAAAACCATTGGGTATAATACGTACCAATCTGAAAAGGCTATTGAATCTGGCGGTTTTTTTGGTAAAGGCTTTTTAGAAGGCACCAGAACAAAGGGGGATTTCGTACCTGAACAACATACAGATTATATATTTAGTACGGTGGGTGAAGAGTGGGGATTTCTGGGTACAACCATCGTGGTCATCCTCTTTACCATGTTACTTTTACGACTGGTTTATCTGGCCGAAAGGCAAAAACAGGATTTTAGCCGAATGTATGGATACGGAGTAATATCTATACTGCTGATCCATTACTTTATCAATATTGGAATGGTCATTGGCGTACTTCCAACCATTGGCATTCCTTTACCATTCTTCAGTTACGGAGGATCCGGTCTTCTAGGATTTACAATTCTTTTATTTATATTTCTGAAATTAGATGCAAACCGTTTAAATGAGTGGGGCTAGAAGTTCCATTGTTTTGTATTTATACTTTGTTCCAGGCGCGATTCGATAACTTCGTCCATTTTACTAAAGAAATCTATTCCGCTTACCTCCTCCAAATCATCTACACTCACCAAAAAATTAATAAGCGGTTCCTTTGTGTCCTGGTGAGGAATTAGAAAAGCAAGAACTTTAATATCTTTTTCCTCTTCTTTGACTACAATTTTATAATACATTTTGGGGACTGCAACATCTTCTTCTCCAATTGTCGGAAGGCCTTTTTCTAAAATTCCCCCAGTAATAATATACAGGCTGTCATATTGTTTACTCCAACTTCTTATCTTCTTTTCCAATTCGTTCCATATCCCCGAATTAAAATCATTCTTTTGCGGGCTAATATTGCTGGTATAAAAAGTTTCATTGTAGGCATAAACCGAAAACCTTCTGTCTCCTGCCGGACAAAGATGCCCCCTGTCATATCCGGAGCCTTTATAATTTCTCCAATCGGCAGATTTAGTGCTTACTTTTGGGTCTTCAATATAATCCGGACGCTTCCTGTCGTCATAAGTAAGATGACTTCGATTTAGAACGTATGCTACCCATTCGGCCTGCTCATAACGTTCCTTATAGGAAAGTATATAATTACTATGAACCACTATTTCTCCCGAAGTTGAAGCTGGTAATATTTTATCCGGTACTTCAGAAGTTAAAATATCATTAGCGGGGGCTGAATACAAATCGGGAGTATAAAAATTTTCAAACACCCAAAAACCTACTATACAAAGGATCAACAAAGACATATAAATATTTCTGTTGGTTCTTCGTGATCTGCTTTGCATCATAGATCAAATTTAGTTTAATTTCACTAAATTTTAGATTGAATAGATTGTAAGTTAGAAGCAATAAATCCGACAAAAATTACTTATTTTCCCTTTCAGGGAATTTATAGAATTTTAGTAAAAATTAAATTTTAAATACTCACTATAATTGTAATACGATGTTGACTTGGAAAAACATAATGAGCTTTACGGTAAACGGAAATCCCGCACCAGACAGGCGTGTTGAAAAAACAGAAAATGAATGGCGTGAAATACTTACTCCGGACCAATTTCGGATTACCCGAAAAAAAGGAACTGAAGCACCTCATTCAGGAGCATTATGCAGTATACACGATGCCGGTAAATATTCCTGTGTATGTTGCAGTACCCCTTTATTTGATTCCACCATTAAATTTGAATCAGGTACTGGATGGCCTAGTTTTACACAACCTATAGCAGAAAATGCCATCAAATATGAAAAGGATGTCGCATTTGGAATGATTAGGGTAGAGGTGCTTTGCAATACCTGCGACGCACATTTAGGGCATGTATTTCCAGATGGCCCTGAACCTAGTGGTCTTCGCTATTGTATTAACTCTGAGTCTATGATAATTGAAAAGGAGGTTGTTGATGGAAAGTAAAAAATTGGAATTGGCAACTCTGGGCGGAGGATGCTTTTGGTGTACTGAAGCTGTTTTATTGGAGGTGAAAGGGGTAGAAAAGATAGTCTCAGGATATTCAGGTGGGAATGCTCCAGGCAAGCCTACTTACAGAGAAATATGCTCTGGACTCACAGGTCATGCAGAGGTAATACAGCTAAGCTTTGATCCTGGTGTTATTTCTTTTCACGATTTATTAATGATTTTTATGACTACCCATGATCCTACGACACTCAACAGGCAGGGTGCAGATGTTGGAACACAATACCGTTCAGTCATTTTTTACCATGACGAAAATCAAAAAGAGGTGGCAGAAGGGATTCTAAGTGAAGTGTCTTCTTATTATGAGGATCCGGTGGTTACAGAATTAAGTCCTTTAAAGATATTTTATGAGGCCGAGGACTATCATCAGGATTATTATCGGAATAACCAGACTCAGGGTTACTGCAATTTTGTAATTACTCCAAAATTGGCTAAGCTAAGAAAAATACATGCAGACAAACTTAAAAACGCTATTTAAGTATTTCTCTACTGGCTATAGTAGAGCTGAAAATAAATAAAAAGAGCTCCAATAATTTTACCGGAGCTCTTTTCTTAACTGTAAACAAGTATGTACTAGCCTTTTACACTTGCTAATTTACCGTTTTTAATATTGTTTATTTTCAAATCCTGAAGCACATTTATTGCCTCTTCTACATAGACATCCTTTGCAAGATTATTATGCCAACGGTCGCGCTTCTCCCTTAATGCAGGGTCTTTCGTGAAAAGTTCTTCTTCGTATTTCAGAGATTCAAATGTTAAATGCGAGTCATAATCTGAAATAGTTTTAAAATAGGTAGATTTTGCTTTAACCTTTTTCTCTTCTCTTTTGTAGATATCAAAATTCAGAGAAACCACATTTTCATCCTGCTGTACCTTAAGCCATTTGGCGTTTTCTTCAATTAAAGCAATCTGAGGATTCGCAGACATGCGCTTGGTACTATTCTCAATAGTAGATTCATAATCAATATACCCTTCCCAGGTCTCGTAATCTGCCGGAGATATTTTGTCCCAGCTTAACGGATTACGCTGATCTCTTTCACCCAGATCGATATAACTGTATCTATCTGGAACAACAACATCACTTTTAACTCCTTCCAACTGTGTTGATCCTCCATTTATCCTATAAAATTTTTGAGTCGTAAGTTTTATAGCTCCAAGATCACCATGTTCATTACTTCTAACAATATTTTCTAAAGGGATTACATTTTGTACTGTTCCCTTACCAAAAGTCTGCTTACTGCCAATCACTATAGCTCTTTTATAGTCTTGCATGGCAGCTGCCAATATTTCAGAAGCTGAGGCAGAGAGTTCATTCACTAATATAACCAGAGGACCATCCCATTGAATTCGTTCATCTTTATCCTCATATACATCCTTATCTTTTCCGGAAGACCTAACCTGTACGATAGGGCCATCTTTTATAAAAAGACCAGCCATTTCCACGACTGTTTTAAGAGATCCGCCTCCATTGTCCCTAAGGTCAATTACAAGGCCTTCTGCACCTTCTTGCTTTAAAAGTTCAACTTCCTTGGCCACATCTGTGGCTGCATTTCTTTCGGCATAATCATTGAAATCCACATAGAACTTAGGAAGGTTAATAATACCGTATTTTTGATTTTCTTTAGTAACAGTTGCAGATTTAGCATAACTCTCTTCAAGTTCAACTACATCTCTTGTAATGGAAATTACTTCTATAGAGCCATCCACTTTCCTAACAGTTAAATCAACTACTGTACCCTTAGGACCTTTAATTAGTTTAATGGCATCATCCAGACGCATCCCGACAATATTTACCGGTAACTCACCGTTCTGGCCGACTTTTAATATTTCGTCACCAACTTCCAGGTGCTGATTTCTCCACACAGGTCCGCCGGAAATGATTTCAACAATTTTTGCGCCCTCTGGTTTTTTCTGCAATCTTGCGCCTATCCCTTCAAATTTACCAGACATGCTAATGTCAAATTTATCTTTATCCTCCGGAGCGAAATAATAAGTATGAGGGTCAAACTCGTCAACAATTGTATTGATATAGTATACAAACCAGTCTTCCCGCTTAAGATCGTCTACAAAGTCGAAATATTCATCCAAAGTCTTTTTAGTAGATTCTCTGGCCTCGGATTCCATTTGTGAAACTGCTATACTTTCGTAATCTGAATCATCTTTCTTTTTTTGTTCCTGCTCTTTGAATTTGGAATCATAAGTCCCAATAGTGGCGTATTTTAATTGTTTCCTCCATCGCTCTTTAAGTTCATTTCTACTTGCCGCAAATGTCTGGTCCTTATAATCTATATTAATAGATTCTTCAATTGAATAATCGAAAGGATCACTTAAAACCTCCGCATAAACGGATTTGGCATTTTCCATTCGCTTCATGAATCTGGAATAAACCATATTAAAGAAAGATATATCTGTATTTCTTATCTGATCATCTATTTGAAATTTGTATTTCTCAAATTCGAAAATATCTTCTTCTAAAAAGTATCTTTTTGTAGGGTCAATAACATCTATAAAATCTTCAAAAACACTGACTGAGAAATCATCATTAATTTCTTTAGGTTCATAGTGTCCGCGTTCCAAAATATATGTAATAAGATCTAAGAGTAATTTATCCTTATCATCATTTTCAAATGATTTATTGGTAAAACTGCATGATGCGACCGCAATAAGTATCACCAAAAATCCAAGTATGAGGTTTCTTTTCATTTATTTTTTTTTAGGTGTGGCTATTATTAACCCACTTAATAACAAACTTAAATAATATAAAAAAACATGGCAATGCCGATGAATTCCCTAAGATACTGAAAAAACCATGCCACTTTGCAAGCCAGTAGCATTAATTTTTTGTTAAACACCATTAGAATTTGTTTCCAACAAGCTTTAATAATCAACGAGTTGTACCGAATTTTTAGTATAGAGAAACTATATTCAAGAACATACCATAACTATTGTTTTTGAACAGGCCCTCCATTCGCGCGCCATAATAACATATTAAAAACGTATTTTTGCCGTAGAAAGTATACAGTATGCAAAAACCGCTTATTCTGGTTACCAATGACGATGGAATAACGGCCCCGGGCTTAAGAGCATTGGTTCGATATATGAAGGCAATTGGAGAAGTGGTAGTTGTTGCGCCAGATAGTCCACAATCGGGAATGGGGCATGCCATAACACTGGATAATACGCTTTATTCCAAGAAAGTTACCATAGATTTTGAAAATGGAGGCCATGAAGAGTATAGCTGTAGCGGAACTCCTGCCGATTGTGTAAAATTGGCGCTTCAGGAGATACTCGGGAGAAAACCGGACCTCTGCGTTAGTGGCATAAATCACGGTTCTAATTCTTCTATAAATGTTATCTACTCAGGAACCATGAGTGCTGCAATCGAAGCAGGAATTGAAGGCATACCTGCTATTGGGTTTTCCTTATGTGATTATTCATGGGAAGCAAATTTTAAAACCGCTGAAATAGCAGTAAAAAAAATTGTAGAAGAAGCGTTAAGCAATGGAATCCCTAAAGGAGTGGTTCTCAATGTAAATATCCCCAAAACCAATGGTGAAGTCATAAAAGGAATAAAAGTATGCCGACAGGCAAGAGCCAACTGGAAGGAAAAATTTGATAAGCGAACCAATCCAATGGGCAAAGATTACTATTGGCTTACAGGTGAATTTGAATTATTAGATAAAGGAGAAGACACCGATGAATGGGCCTTAAGTAACGGCTATATCTCGGTAGTACCCACACAGTTTGATTTAACAGCACATCACGTCATACAGGATATAAACAGCTGGTCTTTAAATGAATAGTAAAAAGGAAATATTAATTGGTTTCGCAGTAGGAATTATTGCCAATATCATAGGAACACTTTTGTATATACTTATGTTTTCCGATTTTGGGATTATGGAAACATTCAATGCAGCAGTTAAGCAAGGGCATATTGGCAGTTTGCTGGCCTTAGGCGCAATTTTAAATCTGATCGCCTTTTTTGGTTTTCTAAAATTAAGAAGGGATAAAAGGGCAAAGGGAGTATTAATTGCCACTTTACTTACTGCTTTGATTATTCTCTATTATAAGATTTTCTAGAATGAAGTATTATATTATCGCCGGGGAAGCTTCCGGGGATCTGCATGGATCAAATCTTATTAAAGCAATTCTTGCTAAAGACACCAATGCCCAAATCCGTTGTTGGGGCGGCGATCAAATGCAAAAAGCCGGTGGCACTCTTGTAAGGCATTATAAGGAGATGGCTTTTATGGGGTTTTTGGAGGTAATTGCCAATTTAAACGCCATATTTAAAAGTATTAAATTCTGCAAGGAAGATATTAAATCTTATAATCCGGATGTCATTATTTTTATTGATTATTCAGGTTTTAATTTGAGAATTGCCAGCTGGGCGAAGGAACACAAATACCGCACTAATTATTACATTTCACCTCAAATATGGGCTTCAAGGGAAGGTCGTATAAAAAATATCAAAAGAGATATTGATGCAATGTATGTCATTCTGCCATTTGAAAAGGAGTTCTATGAAAAGAAACACAATTACCCGGTAAGTTTTGTAGGGCATCCATTAATTGATGCCATAGGGCAAATTGAAATTGGTAATGAGCAAGATTTTAGAAATGAACATAATCTTGATCCTAATAAACCAATTATTGCCCTCCTCCCCGGTAGCAGAAAGCAGGAGGTTCAACAAATGCTTGGCCTGATGTTAAAGATTACACCTTCGTTTTCAGATTATCAATTTGTTATTGCAGGAGCTCCGAGCCTGGATATTGATTTCTATTCAGAATTCTTAAAAAATTATAATGTAAGCCTTGTTTTTAATAGATCCTACGAGTTGTTGAGCCATTCACATGCCGCTCTGGTAACCAGTGGCACCGCTACCCTTGAAACGGCATTATTAAAAGTCCCTCAGGTTGTATGCTACAAAGGCAACTGGGTTTCCTATCAGATTGCTAAACGAATAATTACTTTGGATTATATTTCACTGGTTAATTTGATTATGAGCAAAGAAGTGGTAAAAGAACTGATTCAGGAAGATTTGACTACAAAAAACCTGAAGCAAGAGTTAACCAAAATCCTTGATGGACCCATACGCGAAGCAAAATTAAATGCTTATAAAGAGTTAGAAAAAAAGCTTGGCGGGAAAGGTGCAAGTGAAAAAGCTGCTGCACTTATTATAGAAAATGCTTAATTTTAGTTCCTGGTAGATCATTTATATCCTGGGATGAATAGAAAGATTTTTGTTTTTTTTATCATTATACTCCTGACCGGATGTGGTATTGTCAAAAAGAAAACCACCTATGGCAAGGAACGGAGCGTTACTGTTGCGGCATCAGAAAAAGACAGTTTAGCCACAGGTGAAAAAATTCCTGATTCTAAAGTGACAGTCGTTGTCCTCGAAAAAGCTGATCTGATTATTAATACTGCTATGGCATACTCCGGTGTACGATATAAGTATGGCGGAACCACAAAAAAGGGTATGGATTGTTCAGGCCTTCTTTACGTTTCTTTTGGAGAAAACGATATTCCGTTGCCCAGAGTATCATCTCAAATGGCCGACGAGGGTAAGAAGATTAAATTAAATAAAGTCACCAAAGGTGACCTTTTGTTCTTCAAAACCAGTAAAAGAGGAAAAAAAATCAATCATGTTGGACTCGTTGTTGACGTAGACGGACGTGATATTAAATTTATTCACGCTACTTCTTCAAGGGGGGTCATTGTCTCTTCTTTACAAGAAGGATTCTGGAACTATGCTTTCGTTAAAGCGACCAGAGTTCTATGATTGCAAACCACTAGTCCTATCGGATTGGCTTTTCTGAATTATTCATTTCAATTTAATCTTGTTAACTGAACTTAACATTCAGTACCCTATATTACTTTAATAGCCTGAAGAATTAACCTGATAAACTCCATGAAGCTATTGGATTTTATCCCGGTAAAGCTAACTCTATTTTTAATTTTCGGGATACTTATAGGATATTATAACAATATTTCCCTTTTGTTATCGACAGGACTTACCGGTGGGTTCGTAGTTTTACTGGGTATATCTTGGACGCGGAAAACCATACTCGATAATCTGCCATTCGGTTTCCTTTTCCCATTGTGCACAATTGGTATAGGCATAATGTCCGTGGCACTGACTTTACCCAATAACAATTCAAAACATTACACGAACTTTAAGCTTCCAAATCAACAATACTTACATCTTAAAATCCATGAGATCCTAAAACCCAATAGCTATAATGAACGCTATATGGCTGATGTAATTGAGATCGATGGTGTACCAACAAGTGGAAGGATTCTCATTATTAGTAAAAAAGACACGCTTAATCACAGATTCAGAGTAGATGAAGAAATTTATACACTTAATCTAGTTGAAGAAATTAGTCTGCCCCTTAATCCACATGGATTTAATTATGCCGATTATCTTAAAAAATTGGGAGTTCTCCATCAACTTAAATTAAACAATCAGGATTATTTAATTAAAAAGAACGCTTCTTTAACCTTATTGGGTCTTACTGCGGTCATAAGACGCAAAATTATATCAGGTTTAGGCAAGTCTAATTTTGGAGGAGATGAGCTTGGAATTATCCAGGCCTTACTTCTGGGACAACGCAATGAAATTAGCGAGCAAACTTACAAGAATTATAAGAATGCAGGTGCTGTGCATATCCTGGCCGTTTCGGGATTGCATATTGGAATAGTATTATTACTATGTCAATTTCTGCTAAAACCTCTGGAAAGATTGCCCAGGGGAAAGATTATCGTCTTGATACTTACAGTGATTCTTCTCTGGGGATATGCCTTCCTGGCTGGTTTATCACCTTCTGTAATAAGAGCAGTTAGTATGTTTTCTTTTGTGGCCTATGCCATGTACCTGAACCGGCCAACGAGTACATTTAATATCCTTGCATTATCCATGTTTTTTATTCTGTTAACCTATGATCCTATGTTACTTTTTCAAGTGGGTTTTCAATTGAGTTATGCAGCAGTATTTTCAATTTTTTGGATGTTCCCGAAATTACAGCACCTCTGGAATCCAGAAAATATGATTCTTAAAAAATGCTGGCAATTATTATCTATTTCCTTAGCCGCTCAAATTGGGGTACTACCCCTTAGCCTTTTTTATTTTCACCAGTTCCCCGGATTATTTTTTATTTCAAACCTGTTGATTGTACCCTTCTTAGGTTTAATTCTCGGAATAGGTTTTCTGATTATAGTTCTTATGCTTGTAGATATCCTTCCAAATAGCTTATCCATAATATACAATAAGCTAATATACCTGATGAATAAAGTTATTGAATGGGTAGCCCAACAGGAATCCTTTATTTTCAGGGATATTCCTTTTGATTCTTTACAACTTGTATTGAGCTATCTGCTAATTTTTACTTTGGTATATAGTCTCACTCAGAAGAAATTTAAAAACATACTGGCAGCAGCTCTATGCGTTATAGCCTTCCAGCTATGGCTCATTTTTTCTACAGCAAAAAAAGGTAGGGAACAAAAAATTATCGTTTTACATAAAACCGGCACATCGGCACTTCTATATAAGAAAGGTAACTACTTAGATGTAAATTGCTTAGATTCTGTTGCGGTGATAAAACTGGTTAAAAATATTGTGGTAGAAGAAAACATCCAAAAAGCTAACTATAAAACCTTAAAAAACAGCTATCACGTTAAGGATCAAAGTCTGCTAATCTTGAATAAGCCTGAAATTATCTTCCAAAAATTCCAGAAAATCGATTATGTAATACTTGGAAATTCTCCCAAAATAAATTTTAACCGCTTCCTTGATACTATTAAACCTGCAAGTATTATAGCAGATGGAAGTAATTATAGAAGTGATATTGAGCGGTGGAAAAAATCGTGCTCAAACAGAAAGCTGCCATTTTATTATACCGGTGAAAAAGGAGCGTTTATCTTAGAAATAGAATAAATCAGCGCACTCCGTGCATAAGTCTTTTTAAAACCGGATTTAGTAATATAGCAATAAAACCAAAAGCAATAGGCACCAGGGTAAACATTAAAAAGAACGTAGTTAAAGAATACTGCTCCGAAATTTTATCTATCATTCCCCCCATAGTTCCAGCTGCTTTTTGTCCTATGGCTATTGCAAGATACCAAATACCAAACATAAACCCGATCATCCTGGCAGGCACCAGCTTACTCAAATAAGATAAACCTACAGGTGAAAGACATAATTCTCCCATCGTATGAAGCAAATAGGCCAAAATAAGAAAAATCATACTTACGGAAGCCGTTTTTGACCCAGGTGTAATTCCCGCCGAGCCATAAGATAAAATGGCAAATCCAAGACCTAAAAGTATTAATCCCAGACCGTATTTCATAGCAGCACTCGGATTGTACTTGCTTTCCCACCATCGCGAAAACATAGGAGCCAGGGTTATTATAAAAAAGGAGTTTAAAATTCCAAACCAGGATGCATCTATCTGATTTCCCTCTTGTGAAAATTTGTCAATCAACCTATAAATAACCAATCCCCAAATCCCAACAAATGCCAATCCCAAAACAATATTTGATAAGCCAATTCTGGAATATGTTTTTTTAAATAACAGATATAAAACCCATGTAATAATTATGAGAGGTACAGTTGTAAGCAGGGCATCCACCACTTTGAAGACCATTGCCGAAGAGCCCACCAAATTTCTATTGGTGTAATCTCTTGCAAAGAGCGTCATAGATCCTAACGCCTGTTCAAAGGCTGCAAAGAAAATTACAGTAAAAACCCCAAAGAAAACAACTGCAATAATCCGGTCTCTTACCAAAGGAATATATCTTGAAATCCTTGAAACAAGAAGAATAAGAAACAAAACTAATGCAAAGAGTACTACAAAATTTGAACCTGATAATCCCCCAATCTCGAAAGGCAATAAATTATTCCCACTTATCTTCTCAATAGGATCATTAAAGAGATAGAGCAATCCTCCTATAGCCGACAGGACTATAAGGACATAATCATATGTGGTAAACGGATTTAATTTTTCCACCGCCTTTTCTTCTTCAATAATTTCCGGAGACTCTTCATTTATGTTTTGAGGTAATTCTACCTTATGAACTTCGCTTGGTTTACCACCTACACTGCCAAATAGTTTTTTAGCTAATAAAAATTGCATCATTCCGAAAAACATAAAAATACCTGCCAATCCGAATCCAAAGTGCCATCCTACTTTCTCACCA
>CBDTVT010000070.1:0-14314 GCA_965364275.1 uncultured Eudoraea sp.
CCTGGCTAATTGTTCAGCTTTGGCCTGGTCTTTTCTGGCCGCCTCTTCCGCTTCGCGCTTTGCAGCCTCCTGCTGTTTAATTCTTATAGATTCTTCGTTTTCCTGGGTAAGTACCTTCTCGGTAGCCTTTTCCGTTAGATCTTCTTCGGCTACTTCTTCCGGTTGTGCAGCAGGTTTTTCTTCAACCACCTCCTTCTCTATCTCTTTCACCGGTTCTGCGGGTTGGGATTTTATTTTCTTTATCGGTTGTTTCTCTCCCATGCCAAATTCCATAGCACCGAAATTCACAGTTATCCCGTTCTCAATGGGTGGATCCATATAAGTAAGACCAATATAAAAAAGTAAAAGGAGGAGCACGCTTAACAAAATAGTTGTAAGCGTAAATGATTTTTTCTTGTGTCTCGTGTCTAAAAATGGCATTAATTCGGACGCACAGCCAGGATCACTTTATAACTATTCCTATTGGCAATATCCATTACATTGACCGCTTCCTTTATGGCCACGCTTTCTTCAGCCCTTAGAATAACAGTGGGCTTCTCCTGGCCCTCAAGTGCTTTTTTTAATTCAATTTCTATGTATTCTCCGTTTATTCTCTCGTTGTTTACAAAATATTCCAGATTTTTATTAATCGTTACGGAAACATTTTGAGTATTTGTAGATTTTCCCTTTGCCTTTGGCAAAAGCAGGTCCAACGCATTAGGTGAATTAGCTGTTAACATAAAGAAAATCAGCAACAGAAATACAATGTCCGTCATTGAGGACATGCTGAATTCCGGACTGATCTTATTTCTTCCTTTAATTTTCATAAGACTGTCTTAAGCAGGTTCGTTCAGTAAATCAAGAAAATCCACGGCATTTGCCTCCATTTTATGAACTACCTTATCTATACGATTCACAAGATGGTTATAGCCCATATAAGCTACAATACCAACAATCAGGCCCGCAACTGTGGTAGTCATGGCTGTGTATATCCCTGATGCCAAAGCGCCCATTTCCGCTTGTCCGCCACTACTGGCCATTTGATGGAATGCTAAAATCATACCAATAACGGTTCCTAAAAACCCAATCATGGGTCCTGCACCTGCGACCGTAGCAAGAACATTTACATTTTTTTCCAATTTGTAAACCTCCAGGGTTCCGGCATTCTCAATAGCTGTATTGATATCATCTAAAGGTTTACCAATTCTGGAAATCCCTTTTTCTGTTAATCTCGCAACCGGTGAATCCGTTTGGGCACATAATATTTTTGCAGCTTCCAGTTTATCGTTCATTACATGATCCCGTATTTGATTCATGAAGTTCTTATCTATTTTTGAGGCTGCTTTTATTGCCAGCAAGCGTTCAAAATAGATGTATAATCCAACTGCCAGCATTACAAATAAAACTGAAATAATTATAATACTTCCGGCTCCCCCATTAAAGATAAGATCAATAACTGAAAGTGTTTTTTCTTCTGAAACAAGTTCCCCAACTTGTGCTTCATCAGCAAGATCCTGAAACATAATCATATTTTTCCCTATTAAAAGTTGCCCTTATAACGCTATATTATCAATTAAATTATGCGTTTAATACTAAATTTCGAATAACTATAAAAGCGGCTGCGCCACCAATAAAACCAATGAATGCCAGCCATGCAATTTTTTTGAAATACCAGAAAAAATCAATTTTCTCCATTCCCATAGCAACAACGCCCGCTGCAGATCCAATAATTAACATACTACCACCTGTTCCAGCGGAATAGGCAATAAAATGCCAGACAGAATCATCTAAAGGTATTGAGAACATCCCCATACTGGCAGCAACTAAAGGTACGTTGTCTATCACGGCGGAAGCAACCCCCAAAATCAGTATTACCAAATCTGATACAGATCCGTTTGTTGCTTCAGAGCCAAGGAAGGGCACCGTGGAATCTAGTGCACCTGCAAAATTAAATAACATCCCTAAAGACTCCAGAGCAGCCACTGCCAAAAGTATTCCAAGGAAAAAAAGTATACTTGGAAGTTCTATTTTTGATAAGGAAGCATGCACAGCACTATGGTGAGCTCCTTCCTGGCTCTCTGCTGCATCCACACTGGAAATACTAAATTTTGCGCTTGTATATATTTCTGCAAAGGCAGCTACAACAGCCAGTGAAAGCATCATCCCCACATAGGGTGGTAAATGAGTGATGGTTTTAAAAAATGGAACAAAAACAATAGAACCCAAACCGAGATATAACATAGTAGCTCCAAATGGGGATTTTGGTTTCTCTTTATCTTCCAATTCCGCATCAATATTTCCTTTAAACGCCTTGTACCTCAATGCAACGAGAACAGGAAGGATCATACAAACTATTGATGGTATCAGTACAAATTTAATAAGTTGTAGAGCGGATACCTTATTACCAATCCATAACATTGTTGTTGTAACATCCCCAATAGGAGACCATGCCCCTCCGGCATTAGCAGCAATTATAATCATCCCTGCAAACCAAAGCCTTGTCTCACGTTCTTTGATAACTTTTTGCAATATAGTTACCAAAACGATGGTAGCCGTAAGGTTGTCTATAATTGCAGAAAGGACAAAGGCCAAAATAGAAAAAAGCCATAGTAGCTTTGATTTTTTTCTTGTGCGTATATAGCCCTTTATAGTGGCAAATCCATCAAAATAATCTATAATCTCCACAATGGTCATTGCCCCCAAAAGGAAAACAAGAATTTCTGCGGTTTTACCAAGATGGTGCAACAGCATTTCATCAATATGCGAAGGCTCCAATTCCTTTAAGTCGGTATTCACTTCAAATACGGGCATATGAGCCAATGCTATAACGGCCCATAAAATTGCCATCATGGCCAAAGCGGGAATTAGTTTGTCTATTTTTAGATTATGTTCAAGGGTAATAGCCAAATAGCCTGCTAAGAATACAATAATAATAATGGTCTCCATACTGGTTGGTTTTAGATTAGTTGTTTTAGGGCAATTTCAAATGCCGTTTTACTCATGTTCTTTTTTGTTACATTTTCTTTAAAGATATTCAAAATTGCTTTCCGAATGGTATCTGAAGTATCATTAAAAATTAATTCATCATCCATGCCCACTCTTCGCTCCATGAAATAGGCAAATAATCTGGCCATTCCACAGTTAGAAACAAAGTCAGGGATAAGACTTACCCTTTCATCGGTATACTCCATAATTGGACCAAAAAATATTTCAGGGTCTGCAAATGGTACATTTGCGCCACATGAAATAACCTCAAGGCCTGTATCAATCATTTCAGCAATTTGTTCCTGGGTGATTAATCTGGAAGCCGCACATGGTGCAAAAATTTCCGTTGGTAAACTCCAGATACGTTCATTCATTTCATCAAAAGGAATCATTTTATCTGCATCCGCTATTAATGTATTTCCCTTTTTATGCAAAAAGAAGGTCTTTATTTCTTCGAATGAAAAACCATCTTCATTAATAACTCCACCTACACGATCAATTATTCCCACTATCTTAGCGCCCATTTGGGCCAAATAAAAGGCCGCCGCTGATCCTACATTCCCAAATCCCTGTACAATAGCTCGCTTACCTATCACAGTTCCTCCAAAGATATCATAGTAGTGCCTTACGGCTTCAGCTACACCAAAACCAGTTATCATATCGGCAACGGTGTATTTTTTGCTGACGTCAGGGGAATAAGTATTACTTTCCAAAACCTTAATAACTCCGAGTCTTAATTGTCCTATCCTATTTATTTTATCGGCTTCTGTAGGCCTGAAATGACCATTAAACACGCCTTCCTGCGGGTGCCAAACGCCAACATCCTCTGTTATTGGTATAACCTCATGAATTTCATCCACATTTAAATCCCCTCCCGTTCCATAGTAACTTTTAAGTAGGGGAGAAACAGCTGCATACCATCTTTCCAAAACTCCTCTTTTTCTAGGGTCATGAGGGTTAAAATTAATACCCGACTTCGCTCCTCCAATTGGCGGGCCGGATACCGTAAACTTCACTTCCATTGTTTTTGCAAGGGATAGTACTTCGTTCATATCCAAGCCCTCGCGCATTCTGGTTCCGCCTCCCGCTGCACCACCTCTCAGAGAATTTATAACCGTCCATCCTTCAGCTTCAGTTTCTGAATCCTTCCAGTTAAAGACTATCTCTGGCGGTTTGTTTTCATATATTTTTAATAGCTTTTTCATTTGTTTATCAATTAATTATGTGACAAGATTTAAAAATGTGTATTTAAATTGGTGGTTTAACTAAACGTAAGCCAAATGAAGCTAGTGTTGTCTCATAATTTATTTGATATTTTAGGTAATAGGTGCACCTCAGACAAATATAAAAATATTGTGTTACTTTAAAAGCTTTTTAGATCATACTTGGTCGCAAAAGTTAACTCTTTTGCAAAGACTTTCACTTTTATAAATAAGCTAATGTATCCAACCATATTTTCCATCAGTCTTGTATCTTTGTGATGCTTTATATCAAATTCTATTACAATGAATTTTACACTAACAGAAGAACAAGAGATGATTAAGCAGGCGGCCAGAGATTTTGCCCATGCCGAATTGTTGCCCGGTGTAATTGAACGTGATGAGAAACAGCAATTCCCTTCCGAACAAGTGAAAAAAATGGGAGAACTTGGTTTTTTGGGAATGATGGTAGATCCAGAATATGGCGGGAGTGGTTTAGATACCTTGTCCTATGTTTTAACCATGGAAGAGCTATCAAAAATAGATGCATCCTCTTCTGTTGTTGTATCAGTAAATAATTCATTGGTATGCTGGGGTTTAGAGACTTTTGGCTCAAAGGAGCAAAAAGAAAAACACCTGAAAAAGTTGGCGTCAGGTGAAATTATAGGTGCTTTCTGCCTTTCAGAACCAGAAGCGGGTAGTGATGCCACATCTCAAAAAACGACCGCATTTGATAAAGGCGATCATTATGTTCTGAACGGAACAAAAAATTGGATCACTAATGGAAATTCTGCATCAGTTTACCTGGTTATTGCTCAAACCCATATTGAAAACGGATACAAAGGAATAAATGCCCTGATAGTTGAAAAAGGTATGCCGGGATTTGAAATAGGGCCTAAAGAGAATAAATTAGGAATACGAGGGAGTGATACGCATTCTTTAATATTCAACGATGTAAAAGTGCCCAAAGAAAATAGAATCGGTGAAGATGGTTTTGGTTTTAAATTTGCCATGAAAACCCTTGCCGGTGGAAGAATTGGTATTGCAGCACAGGCATTGGGAATAGCGGCCGGCGCTTATGAACTTGCCAAAAAGTATTCAAAAGAACGCAGAGCATTTGGAACGGAAATAGCTAACCATCAAGCTATTGCCTTTAAACTCGCAGACATGCATACGCAAATTCAAGCAGCCAGATACCTGGTGTACAAAGCGGCCTGGGACAAAGATCAGGGTAATGACTATGACACTTCAAGTGCAATGGCTAAACTTTATGCCTCACAAATTGCCATGGAAACTACGGTGGAGGCCGTACAAATATTTGGAGGAAATGGATTCGTTAAAGAATACCATGTTGAACGAATGATGAGGGATGCAAAAATCACCCAGATATATGAAGGAACTACAGAGATTCAAAAAATAGTAATATCGAGAAATATACTAAAAAATTAGTATCCTAAATAGATATCCTAAAGCTATACCCCGAAAATTTATGGGGTATACTTTGATTAATCAAAAATACTGTTCCGATCTTTGTTCCAATGTTAGGGTTGATATTGTATTATTTAGGATTTTGATGCACCTTACCCCTTTGCCTCCAAATCTCACTACGAACTCCTCTCATCTTTTATCATAATCTCATTTTACAAGGCATAAATATTTCAAATTGAATATTTTTTAACGTTTTATTGTAAACGTTAAATATTTTGCACACTATCTTATTAAATGATGTATATATTTCATTTAAAATGATATTTTTGAGTAAATACTGCAATAAAGATGATGAAAAGACAAGGCTTGTATCTACCTGAATTTGAACATGATAACTGTGGTGCTGGATTTATTTGCAGCCTAAAAGGAAAAAAGTCGAATGATATCATTCACAAGGCACTCGAAATCCTTGATAAATTAGAACACAGGGGCGCTGTCAGCGCAGACGGCAAGACCGGAGATGGCGCCGGTATCCTGATTGATATTCCACATCAGTTCTTCCTGGATGAATGTGATTTCGCAATTCCGAAAGCAGGTGATTATGCTGTAGGTAATGTTTTCTTTCCAAAAAGGGAAAATCAAAGAGACTATTGCGTCTCCGTCTTTGAGGAGAACATAAAAAAGCAGGGATTACAATTATTAGGATGGCGAAATGTTCCTGTAAACAAGGCTATTCCCGGAAGAATCGCTGGTGAAACTGAGCCTTTTGTTCAGCAAATCTTTGTTGGTAAAGAAAATAAGGAACAAAAGGATTTTGATTTTAACCTTAAACTGTATATCGCTCGTAAGGTAACAGAGCATACCCTTATAAACTCAAAATTATCGGAAAGTAAATTTTTCTATGTTCCCAGCCTTTCAACAAAAATAATCATCTTCAAAGGGCTATTAATGCCCAATGATATAAAGCTCTACTTTACGGATTTAATGGATACGAGGGTGGTTACGAGATTAGCCCTGGTTCATCAACGTTTTTCCACCAATACTTTTCCTACCTGGGATCTGGCCCAACCCTTCAGGTACATGTGTCATAACGGGGAGATCAACACCCTAAGAGGTAATGTTATGCGCATGCGATCCAGGGAAGCCATATTAAAAAATAATCTGTTTGGGGAAGAAATAAAAAATATCCTGCCTATAATTTTACCTGGAAAATCTGACTCTGCCTCTATGGACATGGTGGTAGAATTGCTGCTAATGACAGGACGGTCTCTTCCGGAAGTAATGATGATGCTTGTTCCCGAAGCCTGGGAGAAGAACGAAGAAATGTCAGTAGCGAAGCGCGCTTTTTATGAATATAATTCCTGTGTAATGGAACCATGGGATGGCCCTGCATCTATCCCCTTCACAGATGGCAGTTACATAGGTGCTGTTTTGGACAGAAATGGCCTTAGACCATCACGGTACTCGGTTACAAAAGACGGTTATGTAATTATGTCTTCTGAAACAGGTGTGGTAGAAATAGTGCCTGAAAATATTGAATATCACGGCCGACTTGAACCGGGAAAAATGTTTCTGGTTGATATGGAAGCCGGAAGAATTGTAAACGATGAAGAGATTAAAGAAAAAATAGCAAATAAGTATCCTTATAAAAAGTGGTTGGACACCAATTTGGTTCACTTGAAAAATATCCCATATAACGATTGTCCACTTTTTTTAAACGAAGCTTCTGTGGAGAAGAGAAAAGCAGTATTTGGCTATACCCTGGAGGACATAAATACAATTATTCTTCCAATGGGGCAACATGCAAAAGAGCCCATAGGCTCAATGGGGTCAGATACGCCTATTGCAGTATTATCTGAACGGCCTCAGCTTTTATATAATTATTTCAAACAGCTTTTCGCACAGGTAACAAATCCACCATTAGATGGTATTCGCGAAGAATTAATAACAGATATTTCGCTTACATTGGGAATTGATTATAATATTTTTGACATTACTGAATTGAGTTGTCGAAAGTTAAAAATCCAAAATCCTGTTATTTCCAAAGAAGATCTTGATAAGATTAAAAACTACGATGCCAGCCCTGATTACAAAGTGGTTTCTATTCCCATTCTCTATAATATTGCCAGAGGACATAACGGTTTGGAGGAGGCTCTTGAAAACAATTTAAGAGAAGCAGAGAAAGCCATTGATAACGGAGCAAACATTATTATTTTATCTGACAGAGACTCCGATAAAGACAAAGCGCCTATTCCTGCATTACTTGCCTGTTCTTATGTAAATAGCGGACTTCAGCGATTGGGTAAACGTTCTGAATTAAGCATCATTATAGAATCTGCAGAGCCAAGGGAAGTCCATCATTTTGCGCTGTTGTTCGGGTTTGGAGCAAGTGCAATTAATCCCTATCTGGTAAATGAGATAATTGCAGAACAAATTGAAGAGCATGATATTACGGAATACACTTTTGATGAGGCCATTAAAAACTACAATAAGGCCATTGGAAAGGGTATTTTAAAAGTTATGAATAAAATTGGCATATCTACTCTAAATTCATATCGGGGTTCTCAACTCTTTGAATGTATTGGGATTAACACCAAAGTTGTAGATAAATATTTTCCAAATACACCAACGCGTATTCAGGGTATTGGATTGTATGAAATAGAAAAAGAGGTATCCAAAAGACATAAAAGAGCCTATCAGGATCAGCATGTTGCAGGTAATTTAGATCTCGAAATTGGAGGTGAATACCGTTGGAGGCGCGATGGGGAAAAACATATGTTCAATCCCTTATCTATTGCCAAACTTCAGAAGTCTGTTAGAAATAATGAGCCAGACACCTATAAAGAATTTGCCAAAATGGTAAATGAACAATCCAAAAATTTAATGACCATTCGCGGTTTATTCGAATTTTCAAATTATGATCCTATTCCAATTGAAGAAGTAGAACCCTGGACGGAAATAGTTAAAAGGTTTAAGACCGGTGCTATGTCCTATGGTTCTATTAGCAAAGAGGCGCATGAGAATCTGGCTATTGCCATGAATAGGATTGGAGGTAAAAGCAATTCAGGGGAAGGCGGAGAAGATGCCGATAGATTCTATAAAAACCAGACCGGAGATTGGCGAAACAGCGCTATTAAACAAGTTGCTTCGGGAAGGTTTGGTGTTACTTCAGATTATCTTACAAATGCTCAGGAAATACAGATTAAGATGGCCCAGGGCGCAAAACCTGGTGAAGGAGGGCAACTCCCGGGTCCAAAGGTAAACCCGGCAATCGCTAAAACACGAAATTCAACCCCCTACGTAGGTCTTATTTCACCACCACCGCATCATGATATCTATTCCATTGAGGATTTATCGCAATTAATTTATGATCTTAAATCTGCAAATCGCAAGGCCAGAATTAATGTGAAACTCGTCTCTGAAGTTGGTGTGGGAACAGTTGCTGCCGGGGTGTCTAAAGCTAAGGCCGATGTAATTCTTATTTCCGGATTCGACGGCGGAACCGGTGCATCTCCATTGACTTCACTCAAACATGCAGGCCTTCCATGGGAGTTAGGAATTGCTGAAGCTCAGCAGACTTTGGTGTTGAATGACCTGAGAAACAGAATAGTTTTGGAATGCGATGGACAACTAAAAACTGGAAGAGATGTAGCAATTGCATGTCTTTTAGGAGCAGAGGAATTTGGATTTGCAACAGCACCTCTGGTGGCCTCCGGATGTATTATGATGCGTGTTTGCCATTTAAATACATGTCCGGTAGGTATTGCAACCCAAAATCCTGAGCTGAGAAAGAAGTTTAAAGGCAAACCGGAACATGTAGTCAACTATATGTATTTTGTAGCAGAGGAATTAAGAGAAATAATGGCTCAGTTAGGTTTTCGTAGCGTTAAGGAAATGGTAGGCCAGGTACAAAAACTAGATAGAAATGCGGCAATTGATCATTATAAGTCAGCAGGAATAGACCTGACACCTATTCTACATCAGATAGATGTTCCAAAGAATACGAAACTTTACAATACCCAAAAGCAACATCATCATATTGATGATTCTATAGAGTTCGAGATTATAGAGAAAGCACATCCCGCGCTGTTTAGAAAGGAAAAAATATCTTTAGATTTTCCAATTCACAATACAGACAGGGCAGTAGGTGCAATTATTAGTAATGAAATATCCAAAATATACGGTGCTGAAGGACTTCCTGAAAACACCTTGAAACTGAATTTTACAGGTTCTGCTGGACAAAGTTTTGGGGCTTTTGCTACCAAAGGCCTTACTATGGTGGTCAATGGAAACACAAATGATTATTTAGGGAAAGGACTATCAGGCGCTAAGTTGATCATAAAAATTCCGGATAAATCAACTTTACAACCGGAAAAAAATATCATAACCGGAAATGTAACACTTTATGGTGCCACCTCAGGTGAAGCTTATATAAACGGTAAAGCCGGTGAACGTTTTTGCGTAAGAAATTCCGGGGCGCATGCGGTAGTAGAGGGAATTGGAGATCACGGATGCGAATACATGACAGGTGGCGTAGCCGTAATACTTGGGGAAGTTGGGAGAAACTTTGGCGCCGGAATGAGCGGAGGTATCGCCTACATTTTTGATGAGAAAAAGACTTTTGAGAAAAGGTGTAATATGGAGGCGTTAAATCTGCTGGCGGTTGAAGAAGATAATGACATAAAGGAACTTAGGGGATTAATTGAAAATCATTATAACGCGACTTTAAGTCCGCTTGCTCAGAGAATACTTGAGAATTGGGAAGATTGCCTTCCTAAATTCATAAAAATATTTCCTGAAGAATACAAGCAGGCACTAATTCGCCTGGAAAGAGAAAAATTAGAAACAATATAATCGATAGATGGGAAAGATAACAGGATTTTTGGAATTCGATAGAAAAGTGGAGAAATACGCTCCGGTAGATGAGCGCATTCAGAATTATAAAGAGTTTACACTCCCCATGAAGGAAAAAGAACTCAAAAATCAGGGTGCCAGATGTATGGATTGTGGTATTCCGTTTTGCCATAGTGGTTGTCCACTGGGGAATTTAATTCCAGATTTTAATGATGCCGTGTATAGAGGTAAGTGGGAAAAGGCCGCCGAAATTTTACATGCTACAAATAATTTTCCTGAGTTTACCGGAAGATTGTGCCCGGCTCCTTGTGAGGAAGCCTGCGTACTTGGAATCAATGAAGATCCGGTGTCTATTGAAAATATTGAAAAGAATATTGTTGAAACCGCTTTCCAAAAAGGGTGGGTTGTAGCCAATCCGCCAGAATTCAGAACGGATAAAAAAGTTGCGGTTATTGGCTCAGGACCTGCCGGTTTAGCAGCCGCTCAGCAACTCAATAGGGCGGGTCATTCTGTTACGGTATTTGAAAGAGACGAAAAACCTGGTGGTCTGCTAAGGTATGGGATCCCCGATTTTAAATTAGAGAAAAATATTATAGACAGGAGACTGCAAATTTTGGAAAAAGAAGGTATTGAATTTCAATGCGGTGTTCATATAGGAATTGATATTAAGGCCGAAGAACTGCACAAAGATTATGATGCTGTTGTACTGTGTGGCGGGGCCACTGTTCGGAGAAATTTACCTATTAAACGCGCAGATTTAAAAGGAGTGGTACAGGCGATGGATTTTCTAGGACAAAATAACCGAAGAGTGGATGGATTGAAGTACCCCGGGGAGGAAATTAAAGCTACAGATAAAAATGTTATTGTTATAGGTGGAGGTGATACAGGTTCTGATTGCATAGGAACCTCCTTCAGACATGGAGCAACTTCTGTATCCAATTTTGAAATACTGGGCAAAGCTACTACAGAAAGGCCTGAAGACCAGCCATGGCCCTTCTGGCCCATGAGATTACGTACGAGCTCATCACATAAGGAAGGAGCAGAACGATTTTTCAGTATTTCAACCAAAGAGTTTATTGGGGATAAAAATGGAAATTTAAAAGGCTTGATTACTGTAAATGTGGAGTGGAAGAAAATACCCGGGCAGCGACCAGTTTTAAAAGAAATAAAAGGCACAGAAAAGGAATGGCCCTGTGAATTGGTGTTGTTGGCTATGGGTTTTACCGGTTCTGAAATGACGATTGCAGAGCAACTAGGCCTGGAGTCTGACCCGAGAACTAATATAAAAGCTTCAATAAAAGACTATAAGACAAATGTTCCGGGAGTTTTTGTAGCCGGTGACCAGCGCCGGGGACAATCTTTAATTGTGTGGGCTATCTCAGAAGGCAGACAGGCCGCCTATCATGTGGACACTTATTTAATGGGAAGTTCTTACTTACCACTTAAAGGAGAAGGCGATTTACCGAGAATTTAATAAAACTTCAAGTTTTGTTGAATTACCCTTTTATTCTAATGGCGAGGAATAAGTATTTATTAGCTGTTATTTCCAATACGGTCATAGTATAATGAAGCTGCTCCCAATAGGGCAATATTGGAAGTTTTGGAGTATAAAATTTTGAAATTTTCAAGAACTTTTTTATAGGCAAAATCATCAATAGAACGTACCAAACTTGCCTCAAAAAATTCCACTGAATTAACAACAGAGCCCCCAACAATAATTACTTGTGGATCTACGGCATATAATATGGTTTTAACGGCATTTCCCAAATGTTCCCCAAATTGTTTAAAGGCTTCAATAGCCATACTGTCTCCTTCCTTGGCAAGAATCATTAATTCCTCCCCATTTGAATCATAAAAGTTTTTGAAAAACTTGCCACTGCAATAATCCTCAATGATACCATCCTTGTAAGGAATCATACCAAATTCTCCCGACCCGCAATTGGCATCACCCATCAGGTGACCATTTGTAATGATCCCGGACCCCATACCGGTACCTAATGTGAGTCCAACCAGATGCTTATACCCTTTGCCTAAACCAAATTTAAATTCTCCATAGGCAAAACAATTGGCATCATTATCTATAAAGACAGGTATTCCAAACTCTTTTATTAAAATATCTGCCAAAGGAACCTCCTTCCAGGAAGGAATATTTTGAACTTCATGAATAATACCTTTTCCCCTGTCTACTATGCTAGGAACACCTATCCCTATTCCTTCCACTTTTTGTTCGCCAAGTTGCATTTTAATTAAATCAATAATAATATTGATTACATCCCATTCACTTTTTGAATCCTTTGGTAATTTCACAAATTCATTGCTGAGTATTTTATTTCCTTCAACCAATCCGACATTAACCTTGGTACCACCCAGATCAACTCCAATGAGTTTTACCGATTTAGATTTAGCCATTCTAATTCTTATTTTTTTTGAAACTTATTGTTTTATTTTTTATGATAGGCTTCGCCCAAATGCTAATGCTAAAAACGAATAACAGGGCAACAAAATTTAGTAACATTCCAACTCTCAATGACGTCAGATCACTTATAAACCCAATTAGTAATTGCATTACAGCTCCACCCATAATTCCGGTCATTAATATCCCTGCAAAGGAACCATGGTGTTTGCTAACAGAATTTAAGGCTAGTGACAAGATAATTGGATACATCACTGATAGAAAAATACCACAAATTTGAAATGCATACAATGAGTTATTGGCTTTCCCAAACAGGGCAACTCCCAGACTAATTATTGCCAGGGTGCTAAACAACCTTAAAACTAACTTACTATCCATAATTTTCAGCAAAACCAATCCTATGATTCCCCCTATGGTCATAAATCCCCAAAAATTTCCAACAGCAACTGCTCCTGTGGTTTCATAATCAAATCCATGATATATCTGCAGGAATTTGGACATCCAGTAGGAAATACCCTGTTCCACTCCTACATAAGCAAATATTCCCAGAAAATATAAAATGACTATTCTGTTTTTAAACAAACTTATATATGTCTCTCTTGATCCAACTTTCTCTTCATCTATTAGATCTACTTTAGGAAAGGCAATTGAAACTATAATAAATATCATGATTAAACTAGCTATTGCGAATAGCCAATACATAGAAACCCAGGACATATCCGCAGGAACTATTTTGGACAGTAAATCTATAAACCAATTATTTACTTTCAGAGGGTCCGCCAAACTGGTCACTAACCATGAATACACCTGTGGACTTATAAATGATGCCGCCCCAAAGATCAGCTGTGCCAGCACAGAAGTAAAGGCGTAATGTTCTTCTCCGCCAGCCACCCTTAATAAGGGATTAATTACTACCTGCAAAATTGCCATCCCCGTACCTATGGTAAAGAGTGTTATTAAAAACACCCCGAAAGTGGGAATACAAGCAAAGAGAATAGAACCAGATAATGCAAGAAAAAAGGCGAAGATCATCAATCGTTTTTCACCATATTTTTCTAGCATAAAGCCCGAAGGAATAGACATTATCCCATAAGCAATAAAGAAAGTAAAAGGCAAAAAACCGGCCATGGTTTCGCTTAAACCAAAACTTAATGACACACTGGGGTTTAGAGCACCCAATATGTTAGTTAGAAATGAAATGACAAAAAATGTCACTAGAATCAGGGCTACTATCCGGTAATTATTTTTCATAATAAAGAGTTGGTTGGCTATAAAAGCATAGTGTTGAAATTAGGAAAAATAGTTCAATAGCCGATCTAATAATTCGGACTAGGAGAGATTATCTCAAAAAACGATCATTAATTATTCCGGTAAAGTTGCAGGTAAAATAATTATTGATCAAAAAAAAAGCACCTATCAACTAAATGATAAGTGCTTTAAAGAAGGCGGCGGCCTA
>CBDTVT010000071.1:0-14202 GCA_965364275.1 uncultured Eudoraea sp.
AAGTATTGGTTTTTCATAATTTAAAGTTTGGTTGGTTATTTAGGAAAAGCCCTGATTTCTTAATCGGGGCTTTTTTTTGAATTAAAATGAAAAAAAAGATGAATCTACTTATTTATAGGTTTTGTGTCCAGCACCTCATTCAAATAGTTACAATTGACAGGCATTTTCCATAGCCTATATATAAACTGGATAGACTGAATGACATTTAGAATACAATACTTTGGAATAAATTTTGTTTATGTAATTGTAAATTAAAATTATTTAAACTCATTTTTTGATAATTTTGAATTGAAAATTAGATATGAAAAAGATCATTGTTCTATTTTTTGCCGCTATGACCCTGTCACTAACCGGGCAGTATGCTGTTGTTGAATCCTACAAAAATAAAGACGATAACGCAGTTAAGGAAGATTCTAAGCCCTCAGCTTTCAAACCGGGAGAATGGCTGAAATTCAGGGTGCACTACGGCTTTTTAAACGCAAGCTATGCCACATTGCACGTGAAGAATAATATGATAGACAGTATTCCGGTATATCACGTAGTGGGTAGAGGGAAAACAACTGGTTTTGCAAACATTTTTTTTAAAGTTGATGATACGTACGAAAGCTATTTTGACAAAAAAGACGGCAAACCTTACCGGTTTGTCAGAAAGTTAAATGAAGGAGGCTACACAAAGGATGTGGAAATAAATTTTAATCACGAAAAAGAAGTAGCGGTTCTAAATGATAAAAAGAACGATAAAAAACTTAATTTTACATTACAGGACAGTGTACAGGATCTTATTTCAGCATTTTATTATTTAAGAAATAACTATGAATTCGATGATTTGGTCCTGGGAGAGGCTTTAGAACTTAAAGTTCTTTATGACGATGACGGGATATATAGGTTTAGACTTAAATATTTGGGCAAGGAAATACTTAAAACAAAATTTGGTAAAGTAGAATGCCATAAATTTCAACCTATGGTGCAATCTGGACGTGTTTTTAAAGAACAGGAAAGTTTAGCTTTATGGGTGTCAAATGATTTGAACAAAATACCAATAAGGATCAAAGCGAATCTCGCAGTGGGGGCAATTTCTGCAGATTTGGAGGGGTACAATGGTTTAAAGCACCAGTTCAAAATAATAATGGACTAAACAAATATGAAAAATAAGGAGCGCTTAGAATCCCAAATATTAAAACTAGAAGAAAAATATAAGGATTCAGGTCAGGATTTAAGCTCTTATTTAGATGGTTTATTATACCAACGTTATCTCACCTACTGGGATTATATTCACCTCGATACGCTTTTGAGTTTGCAGGTTCCCCGAACACATTTCCCCGATGAGGAAATATTTATCATGTATCATCAAATCACAGAACTATATTTTAAGTTAATACTTCATGAAGAAAAACAAATTGTAGATGATAAATCTCAAAATGTGGATTTCTTTATTGAAAAATTAAATCGCATTAATAATTATTATAAAGCATTAATTTCTTCCTTTAGTATTATGATTCGTGGGATGGAACGTGAACAATTCCTTCAATATAGAATGGCATTGTTGCCTGCAAGTGGATTTCAATCTGCTCAATATAGGACCATTGAGATTTATGCAACGCCTCTTGAACACTTAGTGTTTCCTCCAAAAAGGAAAGATTTTTCTAAAAAAAATAGCATCGAAGAACTATATGAACAAATCTACTGGAAAAAAGGAGCGACTGATAAGAGTACCGGGGAAAAGACCCTTACCCTTAAACAATTTGAATATAGATATACTCCCAGATTTATACGAATTGCCAAACAGTTGAAAAACAATACGATATATCACAAATATTTAAATTTACCAGAAGAGAGCAAGCATAATAAAGTGCTTATTGAGGCGTTAAAATTAATGGACATAAATGCAAACATAAATTGGCCTTTGATGCATTTGGGATCAGCCCATAGATATCTAAACAAAGAGAACACTTCAATTGAGGCCACTGGGGGAACTAATTGGAAGGAATATTTGCCTCCAAGTTTTCAAAAAGTTGTATTTTTTCCAAATTTGTATTCAAAACAAGAGTTAAATAATTGGGGAAAGCAGTGGGTGGACCATATCTTTAACCCAGAAAAAATTGAAAACTGACCATGTATAAATATTGGGGCACATTTTTATTACTTAGTATATTTATTTCCTGCAAGCAAGCTCAAACCGGCAAAGAAGTTAATGAGGTTGAAGATATCGCAATCTCAAATGAATTAGCCACTGATAAACAATTCGGATTTAATCTTGAAGACTTTTTAGTAGTACGGGATACTGTAAAACGCGGGGATAGTTTTGGAGAATTGATGATTGAAAATAAAGTTGACTATCCTAAAATTGCTAAAGTATCTGAAGAATTTAGAGATACTTTTGATGTTCGCAAGATTAGAGTAGGCAAACCTTATCTTATTCTCAAATCTAAAGACACCACGCAAGCGGCTCAGGTTTTCATTTACCAGAACGACCGCATAAACTATACTGTGGTTGATTTTCGCGACTCCGTTCTGGCGTATAAAGATCGTAAGCAAGTAAAATATGTACAAAAAGAAGCGGCAGGAATAATTGAGACTTCACTTTCTGAGGCAATATTGGATCAGGGAATAGATTACAATGTTACCAATGACCTCTCTGAAATTTATGCATGGACCATAGATTTCTTTCGATTGCAAAAGGGGGATAAATTTAAGGTTATCTATAAGGAAAAGTATATTAATGATACTATTTATGCGGGAGCTGAACCCATTGAATCTGCCTACTTTGAACATAATGGCACACCTTTGTATGCTTTCGCCTATGAATCTGATTCCCTAAAAAATATTATTGATTACTTTGATGACGAGGCAAACAATCTTAGAAGGACTTTTTTAAGAGCACCGGTTAAATTTAGTAGAATTTCATCCCGTTATAATTTAAAGCGAAAAATCCGTTACTATGGATATAAGGTAAGACCACACCGGGGTACTGATTATGCGGCACCTGTTGGAACCCCTATAATGGCAACTGCCGATGGCACCGTTACTGAATCTACAAGAAAGGGAGGTAATGGAAAATATGTAAAAATTAGACATAACGGCACCTATAGTACTCAGTACCTCCATATGAGAAAGCAAAAAGCAAAGAGAGGAGAATTTGTCAGACAGGGAGATGTAATTGGATGGGTTGGCATGACAGGTAATACGGGAGGCCCGCACGTGTGTTATCGTTTTTGGAAAAATGGCCGTCAGGTGGATCCGTTTAGGGAAAAACTTCCTGCCGCAGAACCTCTACCTGAAGATGTACGAACGGATTATTTCAAATTTATTAGTCCGCAAAAAGTGCAATTAGACTGTATTGAATTTCCGGAAAAACCTGATGAAGAATTGCTAACACTTAACTAACTCAATGCCATTACTGAACACTAACCCGACAACCACCGCAGCCTGGAAACTGCTTGGAGAGAATTTTAAAGAAACAAAAAACTTACAACTCAAGGAACTCTTTGCAGCCGACAAGGAACGCGCCACAAAATTCACATTAAGATTTCAGGAATTTATTGTTGATTATTCTAAGAACAGAATAACAGATAAAACCTTATCACTTTTAATGCAACTTGCAGAAGAAGTAAATTTAAAGGATGCTATTGAAAAGGTATTCAATGGCGATCTTATTAACCAAACTGAAGGCAGATCCGTACTTCATACAGCCCTTAGAGCAAAAGAGACAGATTCGATAATGGTATCAGGAGTTAATATTATCCCTGAAGTTTATCAAGTAAAAGACCAGCTTCGTCAATTCTCTGAAGATGTAATTAATGGACAAAAGAAAGGGTATACGGGTAAAGCGTTTACAGATATCGTAAATATAGGTATTGGAGGATCTGATTTGGGACCCTTAATGGTCACGGAGGCTTTAAAATATTACAAAAATCATTTACGGACTCATTTTGTAAGTAATGTAGATGGAGATCATGTCTATGAGATATTAAAAGAACTGGATCCGGAGACTACTCTGTTCATAATAGTTTCCAAAACTTTTACTACCCAGGAAACACTTAGTAACGCTAATACAATTAGAAAATGGTTCTTAAAATCTGCAACAGAAAGAGATGTGGCAAAACATTTTGCAGCCGTTTCTACAAATACTAAAAAGATTAGCGAATTTGGAATAAGTGATGAAAATGTATTTCCCATGTGGGATTGGGTTGGAGGAAGATTTTCTCTTTGGAGTGCTGTAGGTTTGTCTATTTCGTTGGCTATAGGATATGAGAATTTTGAAGCTCTTTTGGCCGGAGCAAATGAAATGGACACCCATTTTAAGACTGCCAATTTTGATGAAAATATTCCTGTTATACTTGCCCTATTAAGCATTTGGTACAATAATTTCTACGAATCGGAAACAGAGGCCATTATTCCGTATACCCAATACCTAAATAGATTTTCTGCCTATTTACAGCAAGGTATGATGGAGAGTAATGGTAAGAGTGTGGACCGTGACGGGAATTTTACTGATTATCAGACAGGAACAATTATTTGGGGTGAACCGGGAACAAATGCACAACATGCTTTCTTTCAATTAATACATCAGGGCACAAAATTAATTCCTGCAGATTTCATTGGTTTTAAGGATTCACTGCATGGAGATTCGGATCATCACAATAAATTGATGGCCAATTTTTTTGCTCAGACAGAGGCGCTAATGAATGGCAAAATCGCTAATGAGGTTCGACAGGAATTAGAAGCTAAAGAAATGCCCGAAAATGAAATTAAAGCGCTTCTTCCTTTCAAAACTTTTGAGGGTAATAAACCTACCAATACTTTATTGATAGATAAACTAACCCCCAAAACTTTAGGAATGTTAATCGCCATGTATGAGCACAAAATATTCGTACAGGGGATTGTTTGGAACATATACAGTTTTGATCAATGGGGTGTGGAATTAGGAAAGCAACTCGCTTCCAGAATATTGACAGACATTAATAATTCAGATATTGCCAAACACGATAGCTCTACATTAAAACTTTTGCAATTTTTTAAGAATTAAATTATCTCTTTCTCAATTCGAAAATTCTCGTTAAATTATTTCTGCTATTTTTCTTTTTACTACCAAACAAGGACAAAGTTTGTTATTGGTTTTTTAACAATACCTTAATGTAAAAGTGCCTTATATACTGCACATTTGCGGGATTAATCAAGAATAAATTAACACTTAGTAAAATGAAAAAAATCTACGTTGGCTTAATTACTTTTTTAGTGTCAGTAATGGCATTTTCACAAGGAGTTACAACCTCTTCTATTGGAGGGAAAGTAACAGACAATACTGGCGAACCATTACTGGGGGCTTTTTAATTGCTAAAATTCCGTATTTTTAGAAAAAATAATTCAGTATGGAAATTTTACAAACGGCACATTCTTACCTGGCTTATGTGGTTCTGGCAATCCTCTTTATTGCAGTAGCCAATGCAATTACGGGTTTAATGAGCAACAGAATGTTTACATTGGAAAAGGATTTTAGGATAAGTCTTTTTGCCCTTATACTTTCGCATATCCAATTGGTTTTGGGTCTTATCCTGTTTTTTGTTTCATCCAATGGGTTTTCGGCGATTAAAGAACTTGGAATGGGCGGTTTAAATTCGGGGGCAAGACTTTTGGCTGTGGAACACCCTTTTGTAAATATTATAGCGATAGTATTAATCACTATTGGCTGGTCTCGCCATAAAAAGTTTATGGAGGCTAAAAAGAAATTTAAAGCAATAGCCATTTTCTACGGTCTTGGTCTTGTACTCATCTTGAGCAGAATTCCCTGGGGGCAGTGGTTTAATAATTAAACTATATAAATAATGAAACTAGTCAATACACTAATATTCCTGTTTTGTAGCATAGTAGTTCTGGCGCAGGAGCAATCTTTATTCAACGGAAAAGATCTTTCCGGGTGGACCATTTACGGCACAGAAAAATGGTATGTAGAAGATGGTTTATTGGTTTCTGAAAGTGGTCCAGACGCTCAATATGGTTATCTGGCTACAGATGAACCTTATAAAGACTTTGTACTTACACTTGAATTTTTTCAGGAAGCTGATGGTAACAGTGGGGTGTTTATAAGATCTACCATTGATGGAACTAAAGTTAGTGGTTGGCAGGTTGAAGTTGCGCCAAAGGGAAATCATACCGGAGGGGTTTATGAATCCTATGGAAGAGGTTGGTTAATTAAACCCAGCCCTGAAAAGGAGAAGGTACTTAAAGAAGGGGCCTGGAACAGTATGAAAATTCAATTATCCGGAGATAAGCTTGTCTCCTGGTTAAATGGAGTGGAAATGGTTACCATTACAGATGATAAAATTGGTGAGGGTGAAGGCTCTATAGCACTCCAGATTCACGATGGCGGAGGAATAAAGGTGAAATGGAGAAATATTAAAATAACCACCTCAGAATAAACCCTAATCCACTTTTTTGATTAGAAAAGCATAAACCGGAAAATGATCACTATACCCACCGATATACCTTCCGGCTACGTGGGTGCGAAACGGATAGCCTTTGTAGTTACCCGTTTTATTCTGTAAGAATGAAGGGTGATAGATGCCAGCTTTCCAAAATGTATATGAATTCCTATTTTCATTTATTAGATTTTTTGAGAGTAGAATTTGGTCGAACAAACTCCATTGGTCCCTATATGCGAGAGACCCGTCACCTTTATTATATAAGGATTCCATTGGATTAAAGAAAGCAGGACTTTTTGCATTCTCATTATCAGGCGATGTCAGCGTATTTTTTATACTGCTGTCAGTAGGATTATCATTAAGATCCCCCATACTTATTATTTTGGCATCAATGTTAAGTCTTAGCACAGAATCTATTATTCTTCTGTTGAGTCTGGCAGCAGCTTTTCTGTAAGGCGTACTTCTTGCTACTCCTCCGCTACGGGAAGGCCAATGATTAACTATAATATATAATTCTTCGCCTTCCAATAATCCACCTACTACCAGCTGATCTCTGGTATAGTCTCGTTGATCAGAATTATTAAAAATCAAAAGTCTGTGGCTATTAAATGACATTGGAATAAATCGGCTGCCTTTATATATTAATGCAACGTCAATACCTCTTTCATCCGGGGAATCATAATGAATAATATTGAAACCGTAAGGACTGAGAAATGGATGCTTTACCAAGTCCTTTATTACTTTCAAATTCTCAATTTCACAAAGACCAACTATATCAGGACAAGTCCGTGTAGTAGACTGCCCAATCTTTGAAATTACTTCAGCTATATGGGTTATTTTTAGCTTGTAACGCTCTAAAGTCCAGTTATAATTTCCTTCCGGCGTCATTTCGTCATCAAAGTACAGTGAATCGTTGACCGTATCAAAAAGGTTTTCAACATTGTAGAAAGCAATGGTACGTATACTATACCGGTCCTCTTTTTGTGATTGAGCAATATTTGATACCAGAAAAAAAATCAAAAATATATGCTTTGCAATCATAATGTTTTATGCTCTCTACCTATTACGTGATTTTCTTAATGGCAAGTTATACCTGAGTGCCGCAAGCAAAATGCAGCGAGTAAGAATACTTTAGGTCTGAACCTTATGGTAATTTGAATGCGATTTATCTACTGTATTTTTATAGTCTTATTATTTTTTCAAATACTTAATGGACAACATATAAGTATAAACGGAAGTATATGGGACGCACAAAGTCTCCTGGCAATTTCTTATGCAACTATAGAAATTGAGGGTACTTCATTAAAGGTAAATACTGATAAGGAAGGGAGATTTGAAATAATCACAACTTTAAACGGGACATTCATATTATCCATTAAGGCCAAGGAATATATTGCAAAAAGACTTCCTATAGACATTTCTCTTAACGAATTAAACTTAGGGCAAATATTAATAGAAAAGGATGTTTCTATTGATCAAAATGATGTTTTAATAACACTAAATGATACCCAAATTATTGACGGGGAATTAGAGGGAGGAAGTTTAGGGATGTTAACTGCTACGCGGGATGTCTTTTTAAACCGTGCTGCCTTTGATTTTGGGCAGGCATTTTTCAAAGTGAGGGGCTATGACTCCCGAAATGGTAGTGTATTAATAAATGGAGTACTAATGAATAAACTTCGTGATGGGAGGCCACAATGGAACAATTGGGGTGGTCTTAATGATGTACTGCGGAACCAGGATTTTTATTTAGGATTACAGGCATCTCCTTATCGGTTTGGAGGACTTCTTGGGATTACTAATATAGACACAAGGCCATCAGGGCTTCGCCCCGGATTCAGATTGTCTGGTTCTTTTTCTAACCGGACTTATTCGGGACGTATTATGGCTAGTTATACCTCCAGGAAGAAAAAGAGCAATTTTATCTATTCTCTTGCAGGCTCAAGAAGATGGGCAAAGGAAGGTTTTATAAACGGAACACTATATGATGCCTTTTCTATATATGCAGCAATGGAGTATCAATTCAATGCTAATAATAGTTTACTTTTTACGGGGATTCTTTCTTCCAATCGCCGTGGCAGTTCTGCAGCTATAACTGAGGAGGTATATCACTTAGCCGGAAATACATACAATCCCTATTGGGGATTTCAAAACGGATACTATCGCAATTCAAGGGAACGCAAAATAATGGAACCCATAATTATGCTTAACTATTATGGCAAATTTGGAAAACTTGGTATCAATGCAGGAATGTCTTACCAATTTGGCAACTTTTCAAAAAGTAGGATAGGATATTTTAACGCCCCTAATCCGGAACCCACCTATTATAGATATTTACCCAGTTTTTACATAAACAGCCCAATTGGCGCAAATTTTTTAAATGCTGATCTGGCTAAAAAAGCTTTTTTGTTAAAACCTCAAGTACAATGGGAAAATCTTTATAGAGCGAATTCAGCAAACTCATCTGATGGGATGGCCGCATATGTTTTATACGGCGATGCTAGCGCAGACAAACAATTGACTCTAAATACTACCTTCAATATTAAGCCTAATCAGGTAATTTCTATAGACATGAATTTGTCTTTTAGGAATACTATTTCCAATAATTTTGCTAAAATTCATGATCTGCTAGGTGCAGATTATCATGAAGATAGAGATCCTTTTTCAAATACCCGAAATGATGTAAATGGTCAATTGAAAAAGGGTAAGGGAGATATCTTTAATTATGATTATGCTATTAATTATCAAGTATTTGATGCTTTTGCGCAGATGAGCATGGTTAAAAACAAATGGAATTCTTTTATAGCTGCCAACTATACTCATTCCACCTATCAGAGGACCGGACATTTTTTAAATGAACGCTTCCCCGAAAATTCTATTGGAAAAAGTAACGTCGTACAATTCAGTAATTATGGGATTAAAGGCGGATTTACGTATAAAATAAATGGCAGACAATGGATTAGTACTAATGGAATACTCTTAAATAGGGCACCGGTGGCGGTAAATACTTTTATAAACCCAAGGGAGAATAATGCAATTGTTCCCAATTTAAATAATGAAAAAATCACAAGTATTGATTTAAATTACTTTACCAGGTTTCCTAACCTTATAGGAAGATTAACCGGTTTCTATACTCGTTTTCAAAAGCTTACTGATATTAACTTTTTCTTTGTTGATGCTGGTGTAGGCTCAGATTTTGTGCAAGAAGTAATTACTAACCTTGATAAGCTCCATATGGGTATTGAGTTAGGGTTGTCATATCAGCTTTCATCATCTGTAAAATTATCTGCTGCCTTTGCTTTAGGTAAGTATATTTTTGCAAGTGATCCCAATCTGGCAATAAATTTTGATACCTCTGGAAATGAAGAAGATTTTATAAGTATTGAAGGCACAAAAGATTTAGGAATAGCAGAAATTAAACACTACAAACTACCAACAGGACCTCAAACAGCACTTTCGTTGGGAGTAGATTACAGGGATCCTAAGTATTGGTGGGTAAGCGCAAAAATTAACTATCTCTCTGATAATTATGCAAGTATATCAACTATAAGAAGAACGCAGAGTTTCTATCTGAATCCCGATACAGGTCAACTATTTGATAATGCTACTTCAGATAATGTAGATAGAATCTTAAAGCAAAATCCTTTGGATGATATATATCTCCTAAATCTGGTTGGAGGTAAATCCTGGTTACTAAATGGTAAATACATAAGTGTATTTGCCAGTATAAACAATGTATTTGATACTGATTTCAGAACCGGAGGTTATGAGCAAAACAGGAATGGCAACTACGGTCAATTAGTTAAGGACAATCTAAGTGGCTCACCGTCATTTGGTCCGAAATACTGGTTTGGTTATGGAAGAACTTATTTTTTGAACCTAGCCATAAGCTTCTAAAATTAAACAGAATTAATTAATGTGATATGAATAGCTATTAAAATGAAAAGTATAAAGAAATTGAAACTAGCTTTTTTACTTAAATATTATTGTTTGCTTTTCATTTTCAGCTGTGTAAAAGATGCTGATTTTAAGAGCCCGGAAACTCCCTGTAATGATCAATTAATTGCTAATCGTACTTTTATTGAGGTCAAAAATTTGTACGAGGGAGAAGTTATTCAAATACAGCAGGATTTAGTAATTGAAGGTTATATTGTATCTTCAGATCAGGCTGGAAATTTTTTTAGCACACTTCATATACAGGATAACCCCATAAACGCTACAGCTGGCTTTCAAATAGAAATAGACCTTAGGGATTCATACTTGTTTTATGAATTGGGTAGTAAGGTTTATATTAAGCTGAACGGGCTATATTTCGGGAAGAGTAAAGGTGTTTACAAGCTAGGGGGGGTATTTCCGTCTTTTGGAAATTTAAGCGTAGGAAGGCTGCCGGCCCTTGCAGTAGGAGATCATCTTCTTCTTTCATGTGATCCTATTAGTAATTTGGCTCCTAAAATTATATCCATACCTGAACTTAGCGAAGATTTAATAAGCACTTTAATACAACTAGAAAGCCTGGAAGTTATAGCAGAGGAACAAAATTTAACTTTTGCTCTTCCGGAGGAGGAAACCATAAGGAATCTTACTAATTGTAATGGTGGTTTGATTGAATTATTAAATAGTGGATATTCTGATTTTCAGGATACAATTTTACCTTCGGGGAATGGATCTGTAACTGCTGTTCTATATAGGGAAAATAATGATTATCAATTAATCATTCGTACATTAAATGATATGGATATGCGAAATGAGCGTTGTGTAGATTCAGAAGTTCTTTTGACATCTGACCAAATATTTATATCTGAGATAGCTGATCCCAATAATAATGCTGAAGCCCGATTTATTGAACTTTACAACGCAGGTAACGAGCAGATTCAATTAGATGGTTGGTTTTTATTAAGGTACACTAACTCAAATGTTACTTCAGGATCAGAAATAGATCTATCAGGGATAATAATTGATTCAAATAGCACTTTGGTTTTCTCGCCCAATGCGCTTGAATTTGAAAATATATACGGATTTTCTCCTGATTTTGAACTAGGAAGCAATAGCCCGGCAGATTCTAATGGTGATGACAATTTGGTATTGATAGACCCCTTTGGAACTGTAATTGATATCTTCGGACTTATAGGAGAAGATGGTTCCGGCACAAATCATGAATTTGAGGATGGAAAAGCCGAAAGAAACTTAAATATTGTGACTGGGAATCCTGTCTTTACATTTAGTGAATGGACCATTTATAATGACACTGGAGGTTTTGAAACTATAAGTTTACCACAGAATGCTCCTGAAGATTATTCGCCTGGAATGCGTTAGTTTTTAAAATTTATGCAACTTCTTCTTTCTGTATAACAGCCAGATCATTTGCTGTTACAGGTTTAAGAATATAGTTTTTTACAATTGAATAGTTTTTAATACGAACCAAATCTCTTGGATCAACGGAAGAGCTAATGATATAAACTACTGTGTTATTTAATTCGGATTTACTTATTTTACAAAAATCGTCCAGAAAATCCCAACCAGTCATAATAGGCATGTTCAAATCCAAAAAGATAATCGAAGGTAATTTCTTTCCGGCTTCCGAACTTAATCTAAGACCATTTATGGCATCCTTTCCATTATCATAAACGAGAATGTCATCACCAAAATTAACTTCCTTCATCAGGCGTTTAATCCCATAAATAAATATGTGATCATCATCAATGATACAAACATTTTCGAATTTCTTCATTGTTGAGCAGATTAACCATCAATAGCTTCAAAATACAAGCGGAATTCAGTACCCTTATTTACCTGGCTATCCACTTCAATTTTACCATTCATAGATTCAATTTGATTTTTAGTAATAAATAGGCCTATTCCTTTTGCATCCTTATGCTTATGGAATGTCTTATACATACCAAAAATTGCATTGCCATGCCTTTTCAAATCTATTCCCTGTCCGTTGTCCGAGAAGGTGACCATAGTATATTGTCCTTTTCTTTCAGTTGTTATTTTAAGGATCAGAGATCTTTTAGGATAACTATATTTAATACTGTTCGTAAACAAATTCAACAGAATACTATCCATATAGGCGGGGATAGCATTAATTTGAAGATTTTTTTCCACTTTTACTTCGCATTTGGTATTTTTTTCTTTTAACAGAACGGCCAGGTTTTTCTCAACACCTATTATGGTCTCATATAAATTTACAGGCCGCATTTTATCAACAGCATCAATTTTCACCTGGACCACCTCCGTAAGATGTTGTACTGTCTCATCTAAACTTTCAGAAGCTTCACACAGCATTTTTGTCAGCCGTTCCTTTTCATTATTATCTCCTTCCTGATCGAGAAACCCCGTGAGCATGGATAAATTACTGGAATGAGATCTTAGGTTATGGGAAACAATATGAGCAAAGTTCATCAGACTGTTATTTTGTTCACTGGTGACCTCCAATAAATTTTTTAACTTTTTTTCCCCCTTTTTGTTCTTTGTAATATCCCAGTTAGTACCAATCATTTTCAATGCATTTCCATTGTTATCCCTATGTGTAAAAGCAATGGCCCTAATATGTCTTATTTCACCATTGGGCCAGACCACACGAAATTCGGTATCAAATTCAGTTTCCCCATTTAGAGCACGCCGTAGCAGTTCTTGGGAAGGCGCTATATCATCAGGATGAACACTCGATTCCCAGGCTTCAACAACCCCGCTAAAATTCTTTTTGTTTAGCCCATATAACTTATACATATTATCATCCCATACCAGGATATTATCAACAACATTATAATCCCAGATTCCAATTGAGGCAGCTTTTGTAGCTATAGCCAGCCTGTCTGCAACTTCGTTGTATTTTAGTTCTACCTTCTTTTTTTCATCAATATCCTGAAAAGTACCATAAAGACGAACAGCTTTGTTATTGACCAATTCCACTTCTCCTTTGGCCCTAACCCACAGTTCTTTTCCCTTGGCAGTAATAATTCGTAATTCGGTATCCCATGGCAAGCCTTCATTTATGGCATCACTTACCATATTGGAGATTTTATTACGGTCAACCCCCTTTTTATAGAAATTAATACCTTCTTCTAAATTAGGGACATAATCCTTAGGCACTTCATGAATTTCCTTGGTCACCTGAGTCCAATGCATAGTATTTGCCAATAGATCTACTTCCCAACCTCCTATTCGGGCAATACTTTTGGATTTTAGTAAAAGTTCTTCTTTTTTTTTGGTTTCGGTTATATCGTCCTTAACTATAATTAGGCCATTGATCTTTCCGGGATTTTCTGTCCATGGCGAAATGGTCCATTCCAACCATTTTGTATTAAGTTCAGGTTGATTCAATTCTTGAATAATCTTCACTTGTTTACCTCCTGCTAGACATTCTTCACAACCTTTTGAAAATTCCTCGGTTGTGGTATTAATTACATCATAGATAGGAAGTCCAATTGGGCTGCCGCTAAGATTCTCCAATTCTTTTAACCAAAGCTTAGAATGGTCAATAATTTGCATTTCAGGATTTACAATGACTACAGATGCAGGATAATCTTTAATAAAAGAAGAAGTTAAAAGTGTTTCCAAATGATGTATTTGTATTAAAGTTACGTTTATTTCTTAATAACGTAAGAAAATACTCTAAAAGTATATCATATAATACATCTTTAGTTATAATTGTTTGGATCTCAATGATCTATGGTAGGATTAGAAAAATTTAATAAGAAATAATTTTATTAATATCTTCCTGGCAATTTAAAATGTCATTTTTTTAATAGCTTTTAATGGCACCATTAGAAAATGCTTAAAG
>CBDTVT010000072.1:0-14130 GCA_965364275.1 uncultured Eudoraea sp.
TAATGATATATTTTTTCTTTCTTTAGTTCAAAGTGTCGGAGCGCAGGTTCTAGATACCTTGGATGAAAATGCATTGGATGTATTCAAGGATAAGCAAAGTGTCACCGATAGGTTTGATTATTTTTTTAATACGCTACACCGGTATAATGAAAACTCCGCGTATGATTGGTTGGATGAGGTTAAAGTTTATCTAAACTCAGCAGAGAAGTCGGGAGACTCAACAGCCATAAATGACTATAAGCTCATGCAGTCTCAAATTTATTATGATTTGGGAGACTACGACAAAAGTGTGGCTATAGCTAATGACTTGTATTCAGTGAAAGATAAACTCGATCTGAAGATCAAGAGGTTTATGTTAGATCTAATAGATAATAACTATTCCCAATTACAACTATATGGAAAGCAGGTTGAGATCAGACAGGAGAAAAGAGATTTAGGTTTCTCCGAAAATATAACCTTTTATGATATTTATTCGAATCTGGGGTTGCATAGAAAAGCCATGGAAGATTACATCATGGATATAAAAAAGACTATTGATAACGGTGATCTCTACGGTCTTGCAGAATACAATAATAATGTAGGCCGGTATTTACTTCTGGACAAATCTTCCTCGGTTGCATTAAGAAATTTTAAAAAAGCCAAGGGTTATATAGACGTATATTTAAATGATGTAACCCAGGGTAAGACGGAGAAAGAATTGCAGGATGCCAAATTATTAAAAGGCATTATAGAAGGTAACATCGGAAAGTCTTATTTGCAACTAAAACAATTTGAAGAGGCATTACCCTATTTAGAAAACAGTATAGGTTTAATAAGGGAAAATAATATTGGTCAGTATTCTGAAGATGTGATAGAAAATAGTTTGGCTCTAGCAGACTGTCACCTGCAACTAGAAAATTTTCAAAAAGCAAAGGATATTTTAAATGAAGCTCTCAATCCCATTAAGATAGAGCATATTATTAGAAAAAATAGATTACTGGCTGCATATTACGACAAGATTGAGGACTATAAAAATGCAAGTTTTTACTTGAAGAAAAATGTAAGGATTGCCGATTCTATTAATATCAATGACTCCTCACTTAAAAAACAACAGCTTTCTACAGTTGCAAAATATGAAATTGAGAATTCCAAGCGAATGATAGATGCGCAAAAGCTGGAAATGGAACGCGCAAGAAATGAAATGCAGGCTAAGGATGAGCAAATAAACCTGGTTTTTATTTCTTTGATTTTTACACTTTTGGGTTTTGCGGGATTGGTTTATGCTTATTTAAAAAGTATTAAGACTCAACGCCTGATTGCTGAACAAAAGCATATAATTGAAAATTCTCTGGTGGAAAAAGATTCTTTACTTAAAGAAATCCATCACAGGGTAAAAAACAACCTGCAAATGGTATCGAGCCTTCTGAGTTTGCAAACCAAAAATACGCGAAGTAAAGCTGCTATTGAAGCTCTTGAGGAAGGTAAGAGCAGGGTAAAAGCTATGGCTCTAATACATCAGAAGTTATATCAAAATGATGACTTATCTGTAATTGAAATGCAGGGTTATATAGAAAGTTTGGTGAATAGTGTGCAATCGGTATTCAAAAAAGGAGGACATAGCATTAATATAACTATTGATGCTGAAGGGGTTGAATTGGATATTGACAGGGCCATCCCCTTTGGATTAATACTAAATGAGTTGGTGTCCAATTCTTTTAAATATGCATTTCCTGATGACGATGACGATGGTAAAATATATATCCACCTTAGAAAAAATGGCGACCAAGGATTCTTTGAATATACCGATAATGGTATAGGGCTCGATGAAGAATCTGAAGAAAGGGCCAATTCATCTATGGGGATTCGATTAATGAAGCGCCTGGTAAATCAATTACAATCTACATTAAATATTGATAAAAATACAGATGGTGTTCGTTTTTGGTTCAATTTTAAATAAATTTGAACTTCTAATTGTTACATCATGAAAGTTATTTTTTTAGGGCACGCATCTTTATTAGTTGAGGTCGGCCAATTCAAGATTTTAGTAGATCCGTTCATTACGGCAAACGATAAGGCAACCGGAAAGGTTGATATAGAAGATTTGAAACCTGATTATATCCTGGTTACACATGCGCATCAGGACCATATCCTGGATGTAGAAGCCATTGCTAAAAGATCTGATTCCGTAATTGTTAGTAATTATGAGATTGCAATGCATTATCAGGCCAAAGGGTTCAAGGTACATCCAATGAATCACGGAGGCAGCTGGAATTTTGACTTTGGAAAAGTAAAATACACGAATGCCATACATACTTCCTCCTTTCCCGATGGTTCATATGGAGGACAGCCTGGTGGCTTTATTATCTCCTCTGAAGACAAGCAACTTTACATTGCCGGAGATACGGCTTTAACCACAGACATGAAATTAATTCCTTTAACCCATCAATTAGACCTGGCCATTTTACCCATTGGAGATAATTTCACTATGGGAATTGAAGATGCAGTTCTGGCAGCAGATTTTGTTTCTTGTGATACTGTGTTGGGATATCATTATGATACTTTTGGTTATATAGAAATCGACCACAAGAAGGCTCAGGAAGAATTTATGAAAGCGGGTAAAAAATTACATTTGTTGCCAATAGGTGAGGCAATTACAATTTAATTATCTGAACTTACTTCTCAGTACTGTTTTATGTAATAGCTTTGGATAGAATCGTTTCAGGTAAATACCTTTAATTTCTTTACCTCCAATATAAACTTCATATTTCTTTTGCTCTATTGCCCGGATCATTTTTCTGGCAAATATCTCCGGAGGCATTCCTTGCTCCGTTGCTGTGTCATTTCTATTTTGAGAGGAACCATCTCCGATTAAAGCATTTATTGCCACCTTGGTCTGAACAAAACCCGGACATACCAGGGTTACATCTATACCGTCCTTATCGTGTTCCATCCTAAGCACATCGAAGAAACCGTGCAAGGCGTGTTTGGCTGCGCAATAACCGGACCTATACGGAGACCCAAATTTGCCCATTAAACTAGTCACAGTAACAAAATGCCCACTCCTTTTTGAGATAAAATGAGGCAAGACTTCTTTAGTAAGGGCCACAGTTCCCAAATAATTTACATTTATTAATTTTTCATAGACTTCTAAGTCTGTATCCATTATTAAAGAACGCTGACTTATTCCTGCATTATTGATTAGTATATCAATCCCCCCATAAATAGATATTGCGGTTTTTACGCTATTACTCGCCGTACTGAAATCCGCAAGATCCAAAGGCAAAACTGCGACACACTCCGGATATTTGCATTTCTCTTTAACGGAGATGAGCTGTTTTTTATTCCGGGCCGATAGGATAAGCTTATAGCCTTTAAGGCTTAATTCATAGGACAGAGCTTCTCCAATGCCGGAGGAAGCCCCGGTTAACCATATTATTTTATTTGTATTTCCCTTCATTCTCTAATTTTTAGATTGAAAATATAGTTAAATTTAGCACCAATTCATATGGACGCTCTTTACAAGAAATACAATTTGAATTTTAAAAGACCAAGTGGTACGTCGAGGGGCATACTAATGCAAAAAGAAACATGGTTTTTAGTTCTTAAGGATAAAGGAAAATCTGGCATTGGAGAATGCGGATTGTTCAAAGGCCTGAGTATTGATGATGTACCTGAATATGAAGACAAACTTTCCTGGACCTGCTCACATATTCATTTGGGTAAAGAAAGACTTTTAGAAGATTTAAAGGAATATCCAAGCATCAGATTTGGAGTGGAACAGGCTTTCACTTCCCTGGGATCTGAAAACCCCTTCGTGCTTTTCCCTTCTGCCTTTACCAAATCTAATGCAACTATTGATATTAATGGCTTAATTTGGATGGGTGATGAAGAATTCATGCATGAGCAAATAACTCAAAAAATAAAGTCAGGATTCGATTGCATTAAAATAAAAATAGGGGCAATTGATTTTAATACGGAATTATCGTTATTAACTTCACTTAGAAAGAAGTATAGCAAAGAAGAAATAGAACTTCGGGTAGATGCCAATGGCGCATTTAAAGTGGATGAAACCCTGGATAAACTCATTAAATTAGAAGCCTGCGATATACATTCTATTGAACAGCCTATTAAACAGGGATTTCCTATGGAAATGAAGCATCTATGTGAAAACTCACCACTGCCAATAGCTCTGGATGAGGAATTAATTGGCCATTATACCGTAACGGAAAAGGAAACTTTGCTACAAACCATTATGCCAAAATATATAATTTTAAAACCAAGCCTTTTGGGTGGGTTCAGGGCTTGTAAGGAATGGATTGATATAGCCTCCAAATTGGGCATTGGCTGGTGGATTACCAGTGCATTAGAAAGTAATATAGGTCTTAACGCCATTGCACAGTGGACGTATACACTTAACAGCAAAATGATTCAGGGATTAGGTACTGGTTCATTATTCACTAATAATTTTATCAGTCCACTTGAAATACAAAAGGGAAAATTACACTACAATAACAATTCAATCTGGGAACGGAATTTAATAAACAAATTATGTATATAGAACAAGCTTATAAAGGATTGCATGAACTATGGAGGTATGCGGTGGGAGTATTAATTATTTTCATTGGTTGGCAATTTATTGGCTCAGGTCCCCTGGTATTAGTTCTATTTGCAGAAGCAATGGAGTCAGGAGAATACCCGACGGACATAGCCGGTATTTCCAATTTATTGGGTTCTAATCTATTTCTTTTTCTTTTGCTGTTGACATTTGTTATAGGATTTCTGGCCCTTTATTTAACTGTAAAGTTTTTACATCAACAAAGCTTCCTATCCTTAAGTACATCAAGGAAAAAAATAGATTGGAAAAGGGTAGCTTTTACATTTTTCCTATGGGCCATCATTTCTGTGGTGTTCATAGGGTTGGATATTTATTTATCACCTGAAAATTATATTTATAATTTTCAATTAGGTCCCTTTTTAGTGTTATTGATAATCGCACTTGTCCTTATGCCCGTACAAACCAGTTTTGAAGAGTACTTTATCCGCGGTTATTTAATGCAAGGACTCGGTATTGCTGCTAAAAACAGATGGGCACCACTACTGGGTACCTCCCTAATTTTTGGGTTGTTACATATATTTAATCCGGAAGTAGCTAAAATAGGATATGGGGTAATGGTTTTTTATATTGGGACTGGCCTGTTTTTAGGTATTCTTACCCTTATGGATGAAGGTTTAGAATTGGCCCTGGGTTTTCATGCCGCAAATAATTTAACGGCAGCACTTCTCGTAACAGCAGAATGGACTGCTTTCCAAACAAATTCTATATATAAGGATATTTCTGAACCTGAAATTGGTTGGGAAGTTTTTGCACCTGTTTTTATTGTCTATCCAATTATGCTTCTTATTTTATCTAAAAAGTATGGGTGGACCAATTGGAAAGAACGTCTAACCGGTAAAGTTTTACCCCCTATAGAATTAGATGAGCAACTTAATAATTAAGTAGATGCCAGTAAAAATACATAAACAATTTAAACTTAATGGCCATGGCTATTCGAATGAGGAGTTAAAAGAGGTAGCCTATAGTTTAATAAAGGAAGGAGAAGGTTTTGAACAGGAAATAGGAGACTTTCTATTAGATTGGTTGTCACCCGATTCTGAGCTCACAATACGAACATCTGGTTCCACAGGTATTCCTCTGGGGATTCCGCTAAAAAAACGGCATATGGTAAACTCTGCCGAGGTTACCGGCGAATATTTCGGGTTAGAAGCCGGTGACAGGGTTTTACTATGTTTATCTACTGGATACATTGCCGGTAAGATGATGCTGGTTAGGGCAATGGTTCTGGGTTTAGAGCTAGATTTTGTTGCTCCCACTTCAAGACCTTTGGATGGAGTAAATAAGTCCTATAAATTTTGCGCCATGGTACCTCTTCAATTAGAATCTTCCATAAATAAATTAAATCAGATTCAGACGGTCATAGTTGGGGGAGCTCCTGTTTCTTACGAATTAATGAAATTGATTGCCGATAGCAATACAAAGATTTTTGAAACTTATGGGATGACTGAGACCGTTACTCATGTTGCTGTCAGGCCATTGAGTCAATACGATCCCGGGTCAGATAATAAAGCTTTTGAAGTATTACCGGATATAGCTATTTCTCAGGATGACAGAAAATGTCTGGTAATAAACGCCCCAAATATTAGCGATGACCCCGTAATCACTAATGATATTGTAGAATTGATCTCGGAAAAGGAATTCCTTTGGCAGGGACGATTTGATAACGTTATTAATTCGGGGGGTATCAAACTAATTCCTGAGCAAATTGAACAAAAACTGTCTTCTTTAATCCCGTCAAGATTTTTTGTTAGTGCTTTGCCCGATTTAAAGTTGGGACAGAAGTTAATTTTAGTTGTTGAAGGTGAAAAAATAGAAGGACTTGGGGAAATAATTTCCAAAGCTGATTTGGAAAAATTTGAGTTACCAAAAGAAATATTTTACGTTTCAGCTTTTAAAAACACAACGAATGGTAAGATTATAAGGAAAAAAAGTTTGTCTTTGATAAAAAGCTGATATTATTCAAAAGTCTGAGAATCCAAATTTTAGTAATTATATGGGTAAGAATGTAATACTATAGAATATAAATGATTTGTATATTCATGACTTATTTTAAAAAGTAAAACAATTATAAATTAATGAAGTCTACGCATTTTATGAAAAGTCTCCTAACGCTTCTATTATTTTCACTTAGTTATCAGTTATTTTGTCAGCAAATTTTATCCGAAGAGGAACGTGCTCAGGTAGTTGATGAAATTTTAAGTGAACGGTTTGATTTGTTATTGCCTGAACTAATGGACCAATCAGATTTGGATATGTGGATCCTTATTTCCCGGGAATACAACGAAGATCCGGTATTAAGAACCATGCTACCCTCCACCTGGTTAAATGCAAGAAGGAGAACCATTTTATTGTTTTATAGAGATAAAACGAAGAACACAATCGAAAAACTGGCCGTAGCCCGATATAATGTGGGAAAAAATATCTCTTCGGCATGGGATAAGGAAAAAGAACCTGATCAGTGGCAAAGATTAGTTCAATTGATAGAAGAAAGGAATCCAAAAAAGATTGGGCTTAATTTTTCAAAAGATCATAACATAGCCGATGGTCTGGATAAGACAGACTATGAGGAATTCTTACAGTACTTACCAAAGAAATACGCTTCAAGAGTAGTTTCTGCTGAACAACTTGCCGTTAGATGGATTGAGACAAGAACTGAACGTGAAATGGTAATATACAATCAGTTGGTCTCCATAACACATGATATTATTGAAGAAGCATTTTCCGAAAAAGTGATTACCCCCGGAATAACAACAACAACTGAAGTAGAGTGGTGGATGAGGCAAAAAGTTACAGATCTAGATCTTGAGACCTGGTTCCATCCAACAGTAGATGTGCAAAGAACAAAAGAGGAATTGGTGGGTCATCTCTATTCTTTTTCAGGAAGACCGGACCAAATGGTGATTTTACCGGGAGATCTGTTACACTGCGATTTTGGGATTACTTATTTAAGATTAAATACGGATTGCCAGGAATTGGCCTATGTTTTGAAACCCGAAGAAAAGGAAGCACCTATTTTTTTAAGGGAAGGATTGAAAGATGGGAACAGTGTACAGGACTATCTTACAAAGAATATGATAAGAGGCCGTACGGGGAATGAAATATTAAGAATCGCCTTAGATCAGGCCAAAGAGGCCGGACTTAAACCTGCCATTTATACACATCCATTAGGATCCTATGGTCATTCTGCAGGAACAACTATTGGGATGTGGGATTCCCAGGGAGGTGTTATGAAAGACAATGGTGAGAATTATCCCCTTAATCCTAATACAGTTTATGCGATTGAATTGAATACTACAATTAACATTCCAGAATGGAATAGGGATATTCGGATCATGCTGGAAGAAGCAGGCTTCTATGGAGAAGAAGGTTTTAGGTACGTAAATGGACGGCAAACAGAGTTATTACTGATACCCAGAGTAACCAAACATTTAGGTAACTAAACCTGTAAAACGCCCATATTAAATGCTTTTTCGATTGGGGCATGGTTTGCTGCTTCTATACCCATGGAAATCCATTTTCGTGTTTCTAATGGATCTATAATAGCATCTGTCCATAAATGTGCTGCGGCGTAATATGGGGATATTTGTCTATCATATCTTTTTTTAATTTCATCAAACAGTTCCGCTTCTTTTTCAGGAGTTATTTTTTCTCCTTTCTTTTTTAAAGAGGCCTTTTCTATCTGAAGCAATACTTTTGCCGCAGAATTCCCACTCATTACGGCAAGTTCGGCGCTTGGCCAGGCGAAGATAAGCCTTGGATCATAGGCTTTTCCGCACATGGCATAATTTCCGGCTCCATAACTATTGCCAATAATCACGGTAAATTTGGGCACAACGGAATTACTTACTGCATTTACCATTTTGGCTCCGTCCTTTATTATACCCCCGTGTTCACTTTTGCTACCCACCATAAACCCTGTCACATCCTGAAGGAAAACAAGAGGTATTTTTTTTTGATTACAATTTGCAATAAATCTTGTGGCCTTATCTGCAGAATCTGAATAAATAACTCCTCCAAATCGCATTTCGCCTTTATTGGTCTTCACTACTTTTCGTTGATTTGCCACAATGCCTACAGCCCAGCCATCAATGCGCGAATAACCTGTCAGGATTGTTTTCCCAAACCCTTCCTTATATTGCTGAAACTCCGAATGGTCTACTAGACGCTTAATTATTTCGAGCATATCGTATTGCTCTGTCCTGGATCCGGGTAAAATACCATAAATGTCTTCCTGTTTTTCTGCAGGTTTTATAGATTTAATTCTATTAAATCCCGCAGTATTGGGAAGCCCTATCTTATCAATCAGGTTTTTGATCGTATCAAGGGCATCTTTATCATCTTTTGCCTTGTAATCCGTTACCCCGCTTATTTCACTATGCGTTACAGCTCCACCGAGAGTTTCATTATCAATATCCTCCCCTATGGCTGCTTTAACCAAATAGCTACCAGCTAAAAATATACTACCGGTCTTATTCACAATCAGAGCTTCATCACTCATAATAGGTAAATATGCGCCTCCTGCAACACAGCTTCCCATAATAGCGGCTATTTGTACTATGCCCATACTGCTCATTATGGCATTGTTTCTGAAAATTCGGCCAAAATGCTCTTTGTCAGGAAAAATTTCATCTTGCATTGGGAGATAAACCCCTGCACTGTCTACCAAATAAATAATTGGAAGCCTGTTTTCTATAGCTATTTCCTGAGCTCTAAGATTCTTTTTAGCCGTAATCGGGAACCAGGCACCCGCTTTTACTGTAGCATCATTTGCAACAACAATACATTGTTTACTCTTAACATAACCTATTTTGACTACAACTCCTGCAGATGGGCACCCACCATGTTCCTCGTACATATTATCTCCCGCAAATGCGCCAATTTCTATCGAATTACTTTTGTCATCCAATAAGTAATCTATACGCTCTCTTGCAGACATTTTACCTAATTCGTGCTGCTTTTCAATGCGGCTTTGACCGCCACCTAATTTTACCTTGGCAAGCCTTTTCTTTAGCTCCGATAAAAGTAATTTATTTCGATCTTCGTTCTTATTGAAGTTGATATCCATTCTCTATATTCAATTTCTTTAACAGGGTTAAAGATAAGGAGTAATATTGATTAACTTTAACAAAATTCAACAGTAAGATATGAAAGAAAAAATTCGTTGGGGAATAGTGGGATTGGGCAATATAGCTCAAAAATTTGCGGATGATTTAAAACTGGTACCTGATGGGGAACTCACTGCGGTTGCCTCGAGAGATATTCAAAAAGCCAACCGATTTGGTGAATTAAACAATGCCAAATATGCATTTGGGAGCTATCAGGAATTATTTAATTGTTCCGAGGTAGATGTAGTTTACATTGCCACACCACATACTTCTCATGCAGAGTTGAGTATCATGGCCATGAACGCAGGGCGAAATGTACTTTGCGAAAAACCTATGGGAATAAATAGCGGTGAAGTAGAAAGAATGATTGCTTCCGCCAGAAAGAATAAGGTTTTTTTGATGGAAGCTTTGTGGAGCAGGTTTAACCCTTCAATTAAAAAAGTAAAAGAATTGGTAGACCAGGGTATTATTGGCGAGATAGGATACTTACATGCGGATTTTGCTTTTTATGCTCTTGACAGGGATGAAAAAGGCAGGCTTCTAAATCCGGCATTGGCCGGGGGATCTCTATTGGATATTGGGATTTATCCTATTTTTTTAGCTTATCTTATTTTAGGGTATCCTGAAAAAATTATAGCTTCTTCTAAAATATATAAAACAGGGGTGGATATCCAAACCTCTATGATTTTTGAATATTCAAATGCACAGGCGATATTATATAGCGGACTTACCTCTAATTCAGAAATGAAGGCAGAGATTTCCGGTTCTGAGGGAACTGTGTATTTAGCCCCCCGCTGGCACGAAGCACAAGAGTATTCTGTTGAAAAAAATGATAAAGTAGAAAAAGTTCAATTACCTACTAGAGGAAAAGGCTATGAGTATGAAATAGAGGAAGTTCATCAATGTTTAAGGCACGGTAAGTTAGTAAGTGACTCCTGGTCCTTGAAGAATACCAGTGATTTAATTAGAATTATGGATGAAATCAGGAAACAAACAGGGGTTGTCTTTCCCTTTGAAGAATAAAAGTTTAAGCATTTACTTTGAAAAATTCTTATAAAATTTCCGATATTTGAGGTCCAACTAAACTAACTAACATGGTAATGAACAAGAATACGGTCCTTGCCTGGGCTACTTTTATAATGATTTTTGTCGGCTTCGGATTAATTGCCCTTGGCGCATTTCGTTACGACGATGTGGCCGGATGGGGGTTTGCCTCGGTAGGTATTGGTTTCTTTGCCATTGCCTGGGTATTTAATGCATTAAAAGGGAGGGTTTGAGCACTTTTATATCTCATAATATTTCTTTATTTATCAACAGGTTTTATGACTTCTTGATTAATTATTATTCAAAAAACATATTAAGTTTATGGCTGACGATAAGAAGGTAATTTTCTCTATGTCCGGGGTTAACAAAACCTACAAGAATGCCAATACTCCTGTTCTTAAAAATATTTATTTAAGCTTCTTTTATGGAGCCAAAATAGGAATACTCGGCCTTAATGGTTCGGGTAAGTCTACGTTATTGAGAATAATAGCTGGTGTAGACAAGAATTATCAGGGAGATGTTGTGTTTTCGCCGGGTTATAAGGTTGGATATTTGGAACAAGAACCCTTACTTGATGAAAATAAGACAGTTCTGGAAATCGTCAAAGAGGGCGTCTCGGAAACTGTTGCCATCCTGGATGAATACAACAAGATTAATGATATGTTTGGGTTGCCTGAAGTTTATGAAGATGCGGAAAAAATGCAGAAACTCATGGACAAGCAAGCGGATCTGCAGGATAAAATAGATGCTTCGAATGCCTGGGAACTCGACACCAAACTTGAGATTGCTATGGATGCTCTGCGGACTCCTGAAGCAGATATGAAAATTGCTGTGCTCTCTGGCGGTGAGAGAAGGCGGGTTGCTTTGTGCAGGTTGCTTTTACAGGAACCGGAAATATTATTGCTCGATGAGCCAACCAACCATTTGGATGCTGAATCTGTACATTGGTTGGAACACCATCTGGCACAATACAAAGGAACTGTTATTGCGGTAACCCATGACCGTTATTTCCTGGATAATGTTGCGGGCTGGATTCTGGAGTTAGATAGAGGAGAAGGTATTCCATGGAAGGGAAATTACAGTAGCTGGCTTGATCAAAAATCCAAACGTCTTGCACAAGAAAGTAAACATGCTTCTAAACGACAGAAAACACTCGAACGGGAATTAGATTGGGTACGCCAGGGTGCTAAGGGCAGGCAGGCTAAGCAAAAAGCCCGACTCAAAAATTATGACAAATTATTAAGTCAGGATCAAAAACAACTTGATGAAAAGTTAGAGATCTATATTCCAAATGGCCCTCGGCTGGGAACCAATGTTATTGAAGCTAAAAATGTAAGTAAAGCTTTTGGTGATAAATTACTTTACGAAGATTTAAATTTTAAATTGCCACAGGCCGGAATAGTTGGACTAATAGGACCTAATGGGGCTGGTAAAACTACCATTTTTAAAATGATCATGGGTGAGATAGCTCCAGACAAAGGTGAATTTATTGTGGGCGATACGGCCAAAATAGCCTATGTAGATCAAAGTCATTCAAATATTCAGAAAGATAAGTCTATCTGGGAAAACTTTAGCGACAGTCAGGAATTGGTAATGATGGGTGGCAGGCAGGTTAATTCCAGGGCATATTTAAGCCGGTTTAATTTTTCCGGAAGCGAGCAGAATAAAAAAGTAAATATGCTCTCAGGAGGCGAGCGCAATCGATTACACCTCGCAATGACTTTAAAGGAAGAAGGCAATGTTTTATTATTGGATGAGCCTACTAATGACCTTGATGTAAACACACTACGTGCGTTAGAGGAAGGATTGGAGAATTTTGCCGGCTGTGCTGTTGTAATTTCTCACGATCGATGGTTTCTGGATCGTATTTGCACGCATATTCTCTCCTTTGAAGGGGATTCACAAGTATATTTCTTCGAAGGTTCTTTCACAGAGTACGAAGAAAATAAAAAGAAACGTTTAGGTGGAGATATTATGCCTAAAAGAATAAAATACAAGAAGTTAATCCGGTAAAACCGCACTTTTTTTTTACGGTCCTTTCTTAAAAATCATCATTGGGATACCAGTCCAGCTGTATCACACTGATTTCTGGATTGCCCTTATTTACCAATTCTTTAAATTTATTTACATCACTCACATCTGGCCTGCCACGGTAATGATAAGGATAAACTTCCTTGGGTTGAAATTCAAGTACGACATCTGCAGCGCTTTCTTCGGTCATAGTATAAGGTAGGTTCATACAAATAAAGGCTTTGTCTATATTTTTTAATACCCGCATTTCAGGGATGTCTTCTGTATCTCCAGAGAAATAAATACGTTGACTGTCCAGATTCAAAATATAGCCATTTCCCCTTCCTTTTTCGTGAAAAGCCTTAGCCTCTTCCCTTAAATTATACATAGGGATGGCTTCAACGGTAATACCAAATCGTTCTTTTGAATCCCCATTATTTAAAACATCTAACTGAGGTGTAAACTTTGATGGGATTTTATCTGCTACAGCCTGTGGAACCATAATCTTTGCATTGGAAGTTTTTAATCCCTCAAGTGTTTCTACGCTCAAATGATCTCCGTGCACGTCTGTGATCAGAATTAAATCGGGTTGTTTTTGGTTTTTAAATACCTCAGCCCCTCCGACAGGGTCTATATAGATGGTAACATCTCCCCACTCAAGTACCGTGGTGGCGTGTTCAATAGGAATTATTTTAATCTCGGATTGAGGTTCAGGCGGCGGCGGTACTTGTTCGCCATATTGAGGTTCCGAATCAAGATTGGGTCCTGATTTTGACTTTTCTTTACATCCGGTTATGACTAAAGTGCAAATAACAATAATTGGAATTATGTAGTTCTTCATGATATGGACTTAAGTTAAGTTTGTTGTGTTTAAATTAAAGATATTTAATAATTGGTTAATATAAAACAAGCTGCATTTTTATATTGCTTCTTGCATAAGGTGTATCCTTTTCCAGGACTACTTCCCTGAATCCAAACTTTTTATAGATATAAATGGCAGGTTCCAGGATAGTATTTGAATACAGAAGTAATTCTTTCCAATTTTGACTTTTGGCAAAAGCAATTCCATGCTCCATAAGTTGCTGTCCAATTTTTTGCCCTTGATAAGCCTGATCAACAGCCATTTTACCCAGTTCATATATGGAATCATTTAACTTAATCAACGAATAACAGCCCACAATTTCCGAGTCTATCTCCGCAAAAAATATATATCCGCCTTTGTCAATGATGCTACTTTTGCAATTTTCAAGTAATTCAGCATCTTTAGGTTCTACATAAAAATAATTCTCTAACCATGATAAATTCAGATCTCTGAAGTATTTGGCAAGGCCCGGTCTAAAAGGGATAATTTTCAACGACATTATTGGGATTCTAATA
>CBDTVT010000073.1:0-14125 GCA_965364275.1 uncultured Eudoraea sp.
TTGCTGCCTGTAAGACTTCAACACCATCCATTTTAGGCATTTTTATATCACAAAGGGCAAGGTCATAGTCCGTTTTTTTAATCATTTCCAAACCAAGTGAACCATCTTCTGCCTCATCCACTTCATACATTTCGCTTTCTTCAGATAAAATCTTAACTAAAACCCTGCGGATAGCTGCTTCATCTTCTATAACAAGTATTTTTGACATGTTTTTATTATTAAAAAATTGAAATTTTAAATCCCGCTTTCCAGTAAAGACCTCCAGCCTTTTTATCATTTAAGGTATAAACTTTTTCCCTCTTACTATTTCTGAGCAAACCCTGTTGGTTTAGCGTAACTCCGCCAATTCCATAAAAAGACATACGCTTATTAATATTATATTGGTACCCAAAAGCGCTAACAATCGCCGAAAGTGAAACAGAGGATCCAAATTCACCATCCGGCAATAGAATGTCATTTTGCACATTTACAAAGTAACCGTCCAAAAATAGTGCCATTTGTAAGGTGTGTTTATCTTTAAAGTGATATCTAACATCTGTTCTTGGAATTCCCAGGGAGTAAGACCAGGACCTGTGAAACCGTTTGTGATAATTAACAAGTGGCAGAGGAAAAGGTAGACCGGTAGTACTATTATAGGTTAGGCCTAGTATTAATCTAAAGGGTTTATCAATATCCTTTTTCTCCTTCCACATAGTTGCAGTAAGGTTTAATAAAAAGTCATCTCCCTGAAGGCCATTTACCAAATTAGATGCTATTCTTGGAGTTACAATACCCACAAATCGCCAGTCTTCATTAAATTTAAAAATATAGCCCACATTAAGATCAATGACATAAAGTGTATTCAATTCACTGGCATCAAATGGATATTCCTTAGTGATTTCAAAATCAATAAGATTAAACTCACCGCCAAGTACCAGATACTTATCGAAGCCAACTTTAATAGGTGCATTCAGTAAAAATCGGAAACGTGATGCATTGGTACCCGAATCTCCTTTCGGAAGTGAACTATATTCAACCCTCAAAATATCCGTGCTTTGAGCAAAACAAATTCCACTTACTAAAAGTAAGAACCAGAATAATCCTATTCGTTTTACCATTTTATTACTCTAGACTTACTATATAAATTCATCAATTAGTTTTAGGTTTTTATTGTTAAAATAAATGAACATCTCTCTGTGGAAAAGGGATTTTGATATTGTTTTCTTGGAATTTAGAATCTATTATATATCGAATTCTGCTTTTTATCTTTAAAGCTTTAAAACTGTCATTAATATAAAAATGGATTGAAAATAAAAGACTGGAATCCCCAAAATCATCGAAAAGAACAAATGGTTCCGGGATCTTTAAGATTTCTTTATCATCTGCCAAACAGGAAAGCAGAACAGTTGTCACCAGTTGAATATCGCTTCCATAAGCCACTCCTACCTTAATTTCCTCTCTGGTAATATTATGGTTTTGGGTATAATTATAAACAATATCACTCATAAATTTGTGATTGGGTATAATTATCACCCTATCATCTCGTGTAATTGCTCTTGTAGTTCTCAATTTTATTTCGACTACCTTACCAACCTTTCCCTCAGTTTCAACAATATCTCCCACTTGAAGCGATTTATCAGTAATGATAAAAATACCTCCAATGATGTCCTGGAAAAGTTCTTGTAGGGCCAGGCCTAATCCAACAAATAAAGCGGCTGAAGCTGTTATAAGAAGTGTTATATCTATGCCCCCCGCACTCAGGGTAATTAGTATTACTACCAGATAGACCAGATACTTGATAAATTTAAAGATGCTTATGAACTTTAATTTATCATCACCTTCCATTTTATTTGTATAAAATCTCCTTATGGTATTTAATACAAAATGGGTAATAAAGAAAGTAATAAGAATTACAAGTAAAAGTTCAATTGTTATATGAATTGAATGCTCCCCTTCACCCAGATGAAGTCCCCAGTTTAAAAAGTCATAAATGGAGTCCCAAACATCTTCCCGAATGAATTTCTCCACCTGGCTTGGTTGCTGATCTTGCATGATTAGTATTTTAACCATTTGTATAGTTCTTTATAGGTAGGTTTTTTACCATACATTAAAATTCCCACCCGATAAATTTTAGCTGCAAGCCATACGATACCAATAAAAGTTACAATTAAGAATACAATGGATAAAATTACCTGCCACAATGGAACCCCGCCTTCTCCAATTCCTCCGGGTAAACGCATAAGCATAACAATTGGCGAAGTTAATGGAAACAGGGAAAACGCAACAGCAATAGGGCCATTGGGGTTGCTAAATACAGAAAAGAATCCAACATATATAGCCAACATTAAAGGCAGTATTATTGGAAAGATAAATTGCTGAGTATCCGTCTCGTTATCCACTGCTGCCCCTATAGCTGCATAAATAGAGCTATAAATTAAATATCCGAGAATAAAATACACTAAAAACAGCGAAATAAGCATAAACCAAGGTATCTCCAGAAGTTCGATTGCATACAATTGCATAGTATTTGTCGTTGCCGGTAAAGGCGAAATACTACTCATAGGATTAGAAGCTATTCCAGATTGATCACTAAGCCCTGTCAGATCTATTCCAAAAACCAAAAATACCCCAAGCAATAACAAGGATGCAGATATAATCCAGATAGCAAATTGCGTTATTCCTGCTAAGGAAGTACCGATAATTTTACCCAACATTAATTGAAATGGCTTTACAGAAGAGATTATTACTTCAATAATACGACTCGTTTTCTCTTCTATAACGCTGCGCATTACAAAACCCCCGTAAATTATAATAAACATCATAATCAAATAACCAAAACCGCCGCCTATAAAGGCTTTCATTTCATTTATTCCTTTTAAATTCTGCTCCCCGCCAAAAGTGGCTATATTAATTTCGAATCTGTCATTTATTGTAGTAAATTCCTCTGTAGAAACCCCAATATCGATTAGTTTCCTTTGTCTTAAGCGTTCCTCAAATATATCTTCCAAAGGATCCAGAACGATATTACTTGGAGATTCTTTTGAATAAAAGTAAGAATCTTGGGTTACCTCTTCAAGGTCGCTGCGATCAGGAATATGTAAGAGACCAGAAAAGCCAAGACTTAAAGTAGAATCCTTTGCGGCTTGTAATGATAAATCTTTAAGAAAAATATAGGAAGTTCTTTCAGTCGTATTGAAGTCAGTAGAGAAATAATCGCTTTCATTAAATACCGCAATTATTCTCTTCTGACTATCGTTTACCTTGGTGAGATAAGCAATAAGTACGATCATTCCCACCATCAGAATTGGACTAAGAAAAGTCATGATCACAAATGATTTGTTTCGAACTTTGGCCAGATATTCGCGCTTAATGATAAGAGATAATTTATTCATGGTCATTTTTGCGTTGTACTGTTTGAATAAAAATATCATTAACGGTAGGGATGGTCTCCACAAAATTATTAATGATCGACTCTGAAGATAGCAATGCTAAAAAAGATCTGGTATCATCTGTGGGAAGTTGAACCGTAAAGTCTAACTGCTTTCTGTTCATATCATAATGAGAATTTGAAATATCAAATTTATCGGAAATCAGTTCTAAAAACTTTTCTCCATTTTCCAATTCAAGCCCTACTTTAAACATATTGTTTTTATACTCTTTTTTGATATCTTCAAGCCTGCCGTCCAAAATCTTTTCCCCATTGTGCAACAAGGTAATATATTCGCATAATTCTTCAACAGATTCCATTCTGTGAGTTGAAAAAATAATAGATGTCCCTTTTTCCTTTAGCTTTATAATCTCATCCTTTATAATATTGGCATTTATTGGATCGAAACCACTAAAAGGTTCATCAAAAATGAGGAGTTTAGGCTCATGCAGAACTGTTACGATAAACTGAATTTTTTGCGCCATACCCTTTGAGAGCTCCTGAATTTTCCTATTCCACCAATCACCTATCTCCAGCTTATCAAACCAATACTTGAGCTTTTGTTTTGCGTCGGATTTGCTCAATCCCTTAAGCTGGGCAAGATATAGTGCCTGCTCGCCAACTTTCATACTTTTATAAAGACCTCTTTCTTCAGGAAGATAACCAATATGTACAATATGATGGGGTTGCAGTAATTCTCCATCAAATATAACTTCACCGGAATCCGGATAGGTAATTTGATTTATTATTCTTAATAAGGTAGTCTTACCAGCACCATTTGGTCCTAAGAGCCCATAAATACTATTCTTAGGTATAGCCAGTGAAACATTATTTAGCGCAAATTGGTTGCCAAATTTTTTAGTGACATTACTGGTAACAAGAATATTATTCATTCAGGCTATTTTTTTTATATTTTGATTGTATCTGTAAAGTGTTCAAAATGAGTTTTGAATTAAGTAAGAACAAATTACAATTACCGCCTATACTATATTAATAAGCTTAGAGTTTGGTATCTTTTATTATTCTCTTTTTATAGGATTCAAAGATATAGAAATGCATTAAAATGGTTTTGTAATTCATTGCATTTTGTTTTTAGTCTCACTGATGTGTCGATAAAAGCTTATATCAATCATATTTAACATGCTATACTATAGTGTATAAAGGGAAAAAATAGATCCTAAATTTCTGATAAGATCAAAGATCATCAGTATTAAATCCAAGGAATTAATCGACTCAAAATCAATTTTACATTAAAAAAAAGAGCAATGTTTTGAGTTGTTCAATCGTATATAAAACAAAACCCACCCTTAAAAGGATTAAGGATGGGAAAAAAATTGCTATGAAAAAGAAAATTAATATTGGTTTCCCAATATTGATTCAAATATACGTTTTTTATTTAAAAAGAAAACTTTAATTCATTAAGAGAACATATCTTTTACTTTTTCAAAAAAGGATTTATCAGATTTTTCAGGCTTAGGTTCAAAGTTCTCACTATTCTGCATCTTCTGAAAAAATTCGCGTTGTTCCTTATTTAGTTCCTTGGGTGTCCAGACATTCACGTGCACCAAAAGGTCGCCTGTACCATAACCATTTATACTGGTAATACCTTTTCCCCTTAATCTCAGAATCTTGCCCGATTGAATCCCGGATTCTAATTTAATGCGAACCTGACCTGTTACGGTATCAATCTCCTTTGTAGTGCCTAAAACCGCATCCGAAATACTTATGTATAAATCATAATGCAAATTATCACCTTCTCTTTTTAAGGATCCATGTTCGATTGTCTCTATTGCAACCAGCAAATCCCCTGGTATTCCATCACCAGGAGCTTCGTTACCCTTACCGGATACTTTTAACTGCATGCCTTGCTCTACACCCGGTGGTATTTTTATAGAAACTGTCTCCTCAACTATTTTTAAGCCCTGAGCGTCAGCATCACTTGGTCTTTTATCTATTATTTGCCCACTTCCGCCGCAACTGCTACAAGTAGCTGCCGTTTGCATCCTACCCAGAATTGTGTTGGTTATTTTTGTTACCTGTCCTACGCCATTGCAGGTAGTGCAAGTTTTATAGGTCACACCAGCCGCCTGCTTTTTGCGTTTCACTTTAACCTTTTTCTCTACACCATGAGCAATCTCTTCAAGGGTTAAACTAACACGAATTCTCAAATTGCTTCCTTTCATCCTGCGTTGACCACCGCTGAAACCTCCAAATCCCCCAAATCCACCTCCAAATGCACTGCCAAAAATATCACCAAATTGGCTAAAGATATCCTCCATGTTCATACCTCCACCGCCAAAACCGCCGCCTTCAAATGCAGCATGCCCGTATTGATCATATCTGGCTTTCTTATCTGGATCACTCAAAACTTCGTAAGCCTCAGCTGCCTTTTTAAACATTTCTTCTGCCTCGTGATCTCCCGGATTTTTATCCGGGTGAAATTCTATCGCTTTTTTGCGATATGCTTTTTTAATCTCGGCTGCTGTAGCATTTTTGGAAATACCTAATATTTCGTAGAAATCCTGCTTCATAAGTCTTTTGTAAATTTAATTTCCAACAACCACTTTTGGATGTCGGATTATTTTATCTCCAAGTTTAAATCCCTTCTCAACAACATCTATGATTTTACCTTTTAGTTTTTTGTGAGGAGCCGGGATCTGAGTAATTGCATCGTGCACTTCAGCGTCAAAAACATCGCCTTCTTTGGTTTTTATCTCCTGTAAACCCTTAGATTTAAGCGTTTCTTTGAATTTGTTGCTAATAAGATTCACACCTTTAAACAATTCTTTATCGGTAGACTTTGAAATCTCCTTTAGAGCCCGATCAAAATCATCCATGATAGGCAACAGGGCTACTATGACTTCCTGACCGGCAGTTTTAAAAAGGTCCATACGTTCTTTCGTAGTGCGTTTTTTGTAATTTTCAAACTCCGCAAAAAGCCTTAAAAACTTATCTTTTTCTTTATTCAGATCTTCCTGTAATTGCTCTTCAATAGATTTTGCCTCTTTCTGGTGCATATTTAGATCTGATTCCGAATCCAGCTCATCCTGTATTTCCTGCTCTTCGGGAATCATTTCATTTATCTCTTCTGACTTATCTTTTTTATTCATTTGATATAGCTTTATATAAACCTCAAATTAGGATGGCAAAAGTACTGCCAATTCTTGAAAAATGTCAAAATGTCACAAAAAAAACACCCTAATTGAAGGATGTTCAAAAGTTTGCTACCTAGTTCTTTGTTAAAATCTATACATATTCTTTGGTCAATACATCATCCAGATGATCCTCATTAACTTCCTCTAAGTATATATTTTCCAACGCTCTGCAAATATTATTAAATTTAAAATTAAAGCCTTTTTTTTCTATTTTTTTACTGCTCACACGCTGACTAACAAATAACAGATAAGACATCTCGCCCAGGATAAGTCTCATTACAAAATGAGGTATATTGGGCAAAAACAAAGGTCTATTAAGAACCTTGGCCAGTTCTTTAACCATTTTTGCATTTGTAACAGGGTTTGGCGCAACACCGTTATAAACACCAGACAATTTATTTTCGACTATATATAAGAACATTCGGGCAAGATCATTCACATGGATCCACGATTGCCATTGTCTACCTGAACCAAATGAAGCCCCTAAATATCTTCTTACCGCATTGGCCATATTTGGCAATGCACCACCTTCCGATGACAGAACGAGACCTATGCGTATTTTAGTAACGGTACATTTAAGCATTTGAAATTTATCGATTTCCTTTTCCCAAATCTCAGTTACATCCCCCAAAAAACTTGAATCAAAGCTTGTTTCTTCTTCAGTATAAAAATTAGGTAAGGAATTTGGATAGATACCTATGGCAGATGCCGAAATAAATGATATGCTTTCTTCCAGGTTCAGATTTTTAAGAGCAATATAAAGTGTATTTAAGCTATCTACTCTACTTGATAGAATTTCCTTTTTATAAGATTCTGTCCATCTTTTAGCAATACTAGCCCCCGCCAGATTGATGATTGCCGTAACTCCTTCAAAACAATTTACATCTATCTCATTTGTCTTTGGCTCCCAATAAAATCCACGGTAATTTGTTTCGTTTTTTATTTTTGACTTATCAGTAGTAAGATAATTTACTGAAATCCCTTTTTCAAAACATAAATCGGTTATCGCTCTCCCAATTAAACCAGTGCCTCCGGTAATCAAAACTTTCATCGCGTAATTTTGGCTAAAGATATTGGTTTTTATACCTGTGGCAATCAGGTTTAATTTGGATTTAACAGTATCGTTTATGAATTATTGATAAAATTGGTTTACACGGATATTTTAAGGGCTCTCAGCATTTCCCTTTTGCCAGGTGGCCCCGGTAACCGTTCAACAACAAAACCAACGGTTTGCATTGCTCTTCTCACACTACCTTTAGCCGAATAGGTTACCAAAATTCCATTTTCATTTAGAGCATTGTACATCTTTTCAAAAATTGTCTCTGTCCAAAGTTCTGGTTGTACCCTGGCGCCAAAGGCATCGAAATAAATAAGGTCGTAAAGATTACTGTCAGAAATGTCTCGGAAGTCCTTTTTTTGTTTGTTAAATGAAAAATGCGGTGTAAGTCTTATTTTGTTTGCCCAGGCACTGCTATGCATCTCAAAAAATGCCTCTCTAAAAGCATCAGCTTTTAAAGTTTCGATATAGTCTAATTGTGATATTTCCTCAATAGTTATCGGATATGCTTCAATTCCCGTATAATCAACCAGTCTGTTATTCTTTTCGGCCTCAATCAAAGTAATGAGTGCATTAAGACCTGTTCCAAAACCAATTTCCAAAATACTAAGGGCCTCATTGGTCAAATGCGCAAAGCCTTTATCTATAAAAACGTGGTAAGCCTCATTTACGGCGCCGTGCATGGAATGATATTGCTCATTCCAATCCTGTATTTGGATGGTTTTAGAACCATCGCCTGTGGTAACTATCTTTCTTGTCAACTTATTGCCCAATTAGTACCCCATTTGCTTCAAACTCAAAAGTTTTTTTAGGTTCTTTAATCCGCGCAATATCTTCTTGAGATTCACCAGCATCTTCAGCATAATGCCTTTGGTCATCAACACTCATGTTATCAACAAAAGCAATTCCATTTACAACAACTTCCCGGCCTTCTATTTCCTTAGGTACAAAAAAGCCATAATCTTTAAATTTCACCATTACTTCCTCTCCATTTTTCAAATTCAGTTTCATCCAGCAACCTTTAGATTTACAGACATCAGTAACTATGGCTGAAAACTTTGTTTCCAGAGTATCTGCATCCTTAAGCGCCTGGAATTCATCTAGCATTTCTTCGCCGCCAATGGCGCCTTCGAAGTCAATTAACTTGCCAAATGAAGCATAATTCCTTTCACTTTGGACATTTTTACTTTCTTCAGATGGCTTTTGGTTATTCTTACAACCCACTAACAGTACTAAAAACACAAGTATAATGTTAAAACTTTTCATTATTAATAATATTTATGACACTTCTACAAAACTGGTGATTTTTCCTAGAAAAAAGAAGTCATGAAAGGTGATAATTGATTAATTTTAATCTTAGAAAACGTGATTTCAATGGATACAGTAGCAAAAAACCTGATAGTTGAGAAGGCTGAAACATCTAAAATTAGTAAGGTTAATTTTGATGATCTTCCTTTTGGAGCATATTTTACAGATCATATGTTCGTCTGCGACTATAGGAATGGTGCATGGGAAACTCCCAAAATAATTCCTTATCAGCCTTTGCAAATGGAACCCTCCTCCAGGGTATTTCACTATGGTCAGGCAGTTTTTGAAGGGATGAAGGCCTACAGAGACGATCAAGGTGGTGTGTGGTTATTTAGACCGGATGAAAACTTTAGGCGTATAAATAAATCAAGTGTTCGACTTGCAATGCCTGAATTTCCTGAAGAGTACTTTTTTGATGGTCTTAAAAAGCTTTTACAATTAGATGAGAAGTGGATAAAATCAGGTATAGGTAATTCTTTGTATATCCGTCCTTTTGTAATAGCCTCCCAAGCAGGGATTATTGCTTCTCCCTCAGAAGAATATAAATTTATTATTATTTGCTCTCCTGCACAATCCTACTATGGAGGTGAGGTAAGAGTGAAGATAGCCGAAAAATATAGCAGGGCCGCAGATGGTGGGTTTGGTTTTACCAAAGCCGCCGGTAACTATGCCGGACAATTTTATCCAACCAACCTTGCGAAGGAAGAAGGGTTTCAACAAGTGGTTTGGACAGATGCCAGCACACATGAGTACATTGAAGAGGCCGGTACAATGAATATCTTTATTCGATTTGACAACAAACTAATTACTTGTCCCACCGGCGATAGAATTTTAGATGGTATAACCAGAAAAAGTATCATTGAATTAGCAAAAGACAGGGGCATTGAGGTAGAAGTAAGACCTATAAAAGTGTCTGAACTGGTTAATGGTATAAAGAATAATTCTCTAAAAGAAATGTTTGGTAGTGGAACAGCGGCGGTGATTAATCCAATTTTGGGCTTTGGTTATAAAGAAGAACGCTATGAATTACCAAAAATTGAAAATTCGTATGCGTCAATCTTAAAACAACAACTATTGGATATACAATATAACAAGATTGAAGATAAGTTTGGATGGAGGTACAAAGTACTATAATCCAATAAAGCAAAAAGAAATGGGCACTAAAGATTAGTGTCCATTTTATTTATCCAGAATAGCCTGAATATTTGGTTTAAAATATTTTGGCCCTTTTAGCACTTTACCGTCCTCCCTGTAAATAGGCTTACCATCTTTTCCTAATTTACTCATATTGCTACGCTGTATTTCTTCAAATACTTCCTCGATTTTATGTTGCATACCGTGTTCCAGAATAGTTCCACAAAGAATATAAAGCATATCACCTAAAGCATCGGCTACCTCTGCCAAATCATTATTTTGGGCAGCCTCAAAATATTCCTTATTTTCTTCGTCCATAAGGTTAAATCGCAACTTGTTCTTTGCAGCACCCAGATCTGCCTTCATTGAGTGGGACACGCCCAGGCCAAAAGATTTATGAAAAAGTTCAACAGAAGCAATTTTCCTTTTCATGGTTTTTTTGTTTTAGTTTTGCGTAAAAATAATAAATATGTTTAGCACAGGACAAGTAGTATTTGCAGTAGTTTTTATTTTGTTATTCACATTGATCCTGATCTTTTCTTATCGAAAAGACAAAAAACTTCATGCTAAAAATTACCGGGGTGTAAAGTGGGTAGGAATTGTGTTTATAATATTCGTAGTATTCTTATTTGCAATTAAGTACATCCTCAAAAATTAACATAATTATTGCCAACACCACAAAAATTTAGTGATTCACAACAAATTTGGCTTTTCATTCGTATAATATAAGAAAAGAAGTAATTTTGCGTTAACCAAATATATCATTATTCTAAAATGACCACTTTTTTAACTATTTTTTTTGTTCTTATATTTTTGAATGCAGCACTTTTATTTTTTAGCGTATCAAGCGCTGGAAAGCGAGTAAGTAATATAAGGAAAAGTATTTCAGAGCAATCTTTGACTAAAATTTATCCTCTGGATTTAAATCCAACCAAGTACAAAAAAGCCATTTAGTTTTTTACCTTTAGGGTATGAAACAGTTTTTACTTGTTTTTATTGGGGGTGGGTTTGGTAGCTTTCTTCGTTTTATTGTTGGCAAAACTTTCAACGATTATTTTCAGAATTTTTACCTTGGTACATTCCTGGTTAATATTATAGGTTGCCTAATAATAGGTTTTCTTCTGGGCACCACATTGAAAGGAAATCTACTTTCAAAAGATCAAATCTTAATTCTATCTACAGGATTTTGCGGAGGGTTTACTACTTTTTCTGCATTTACTTTAGAAAATCACGAATTGCTTCAATCCGGGGAATTGTTGCACTTTTCCTTCTATACTTTTAGCAGTATTGCAGTAGGGGTTCTTGCTGTTGTAATGGGACTTTGGCTTTCCAGATTAATATGAATACCACCGGTATTTAAGTGCTATTTGCCTTATTAACAGCAATTTATAAGCCTCTTCATAATTGAAATAATAATCAGGTTTTTCTGCTTTCCTACAAGTTTAGTTAATACTCCCTCACAAAATAATCAAATAAACAATTTTTTATGTTTTTAATGGTTTACCCTTAAAATTAAGGGGGTAAAATTCATATAATTATAAATCTTAGATATCTACCCCTATTTTTTATAGGGGTGTTAATTTATTTAACATATATTTGTCGCGATCAACAATAAAATTTAAAAATGAAAAAAGTTGAAGCAATTATTAGAAAATCCAAATTTGATGATGTGAAAAACGCACTTCATGAAATTGAGGTAAACTTCTTTAGTTACTGGGATGTAACTGGAGTAGGTAATGAAAAAGAAGGACATGTCTATCGAGGTATTTCATACAGTACCACAGACATTCAAAGAAGGTATCTGGAAATCGTGGTGTCTGACGAGTTTCTTGAAAGAACCATAAACACAGTGCTGGAAGCCGCCTACACAGGAAATGTAGGTGATGGTAAGGTCTTTGTTTCCGATGTCCTGCAGGCTTATCGAATAAGAACCAAGGAAAACGGCCAGTCCGGAATCAACTAAAAAGTCACTAACTAATACTTAAAAGAAATGGAAGCAGGATTATTTACAGCTAATAATGTTTGGATGATGGTATGTACCGCCCTTGTATTTTTTATGCATACAGGGTTCGCCTTTTTAGAAATTGGCCTCACCAGACAAAAAAACACAATTAATATACTTTTTAAAAACATCTTTATTATTACGGCAGGATTACTAATGTACTACATAGGTGGTTTTAATTTAATGTATCCCGGATTTGAAGAAGGTTCAATGGGTATTTTCGAATTTGCCGGTTTTGGTATTGACCCACCTGCAAATGGGATGACAGCTGAATACGCCGATGGAGGTTACACCTGGTGGACAGATTTTCTGTTCCAGGGAATGTTTGCAGCCACCGCGGCAACAATTGTATCAGGAGCGGTTGCCGAGCGTATTAAAATAGGTTCTTTTATGATTTTTACAATCATATACGTAGGTCTTATATATCCTATAGCCGGTTCCTGGCAGTGGGGTGGCGGATTCCTATCCACCTTAGGTGGAGAAGAAGGTGGCTTTTATGATTTTGCAGGTTCAACTCTGGTACATTCCGTTGGTGGATGGGGCGCTTTAATAGCCATTTACCTTTTAGGAGCCAGAATAGGCAAATTTGATAAGGACGGGAAAGCAAATGCTATCCCGGGCCACAGTATTCCAATGGCCACAGCGGGTGTTTTAATTCTTTGGTTGGGCTGGTTTGGATTTAACGGTGGTTCTGTTTTATCTGCAGACCCGGCTACTACATCACTTGTACTTGTAACTACCTGTTTGGCCGCAGCGGCTGGTGGTGTTGCATCCGCAGCATTATCTACCATTATGTATAAGAATATGGACCTAACTATGTTCCTAAACGGAATATTGGGAGGCCTTGTAGGTATTACGGCAGGTGCTGACCTTATGTCGCCGACCGAGGCAGTAATTATAGGTCTTATTGCCGGTGTGATAATTGTACTTGGCGTGGCTCTAATTGATAAGATTCGATTAGATGATCCTGTTGGAGCAGTTACCGTACACCTTATATGCGGAATCTGGGGAACACTTGCAGTAGGCATATTTGGAGATTTAGCAGGGGGGCAACAGTTAATATATCAATTAACCGGAATTGCTTCAGTAGGAGTATTCTGCTGTATCTCGGCCTTCATAATCATTTTTACACTTAAGAAAACAGTTGGAATAAGAGTTCCTAAAGAAGAAGAAATAAACGGGTTGGACTTAGCTGAACATGGAATGGACGCCTACCCTGACTTTAGAATGAATCAACATTAATAATATCAAAAATTAACGGAGCGTTTGGCAGAACGCTCCGTTATGTAAAATTTTCAAATAAATCAATTTATAACATTTAACGCGTTCCCTAAATGGGAATTTCAAAAACATTGAATTATGAAATTATTTACAAATACAAGTTACATAAAAAATTTCTTTCTTTTAGCATTGTTATTGCTCGGATCGGCTGCATTTTCGCAGGAAGAAGAAGAAGAAGAGAAAAAAATGAAATTATCCTTTGGTGGATCGGTGGACGCTTACTTTAGAACAAATTTTAACGGTTTAAACAGTAGTGTACCTGTCGTAGAAGCTGGTGTGGAAATTGGAGAAATACCTCCAAGTGCTCCTGGTTCATCTTTTGCCAATGATACCGGCTTTGCAATTGGTATGATCAATTTGATTGCAGGTTATGAAGGCAAAAAAGTGGGCTTTGCAGCCGATTTGGTTTTTGGACCAAGAGGTGAAGATGCCGTATTCAATGACATAGGGTCTACTAATGTAGTAAACCAATTATATGTGTATTGGAATGTCAGTGATGCAGTGACGCTAACCCTTGGTAATTTTAACACCTTTTTAGGCTACGAGGTTATTTCGCCAGTGGCAAACTTTAACTACAGTACATCCTACATGTTCTCTTATGGGCCTTTTTCTCATGCAGGTCTTAAAGCGGACTTCGATTTGGGGAATGATTGGTCAGCCATGGTAGCCGTTTTAAATCAGACCGATTTTACCTCCTCCGCTCGAGTAAGCGATTTCAGTTTTGGTGCACAACTTGGATACTCAGGTCAATTTCTCAATTTTCTGTACGGAAAACAGGGTGT
>CBDTVT010000074.1:0-14122 GCA_965364275.1 uncultured Eudoraea sp.
ACAACTGAGTAAAATAGAATTTACCATTTGAGTCTTTTTTTACGCTTACAGCTGTGTGTGTAAATTCGCCTTCAATTGTTTTACGATGATTAGGGCTCTCAAGCCAATTCTCCAAAGCCGTTGAAGCATCTGGGTAATCTTTGGCAACATTTTCAGCTACGTATTCAGCGTTAACTTCGCTCGAAATTTTGGAGGCTCTTGAACTAAAGTTATCATGACTTAAACTGCCTTTGGCAATCATATAATCGGTATGAGTATTGGCATACTCATAAGCAACTTTGCTAAAAAGTAATGATGAATAACCTAAACTGTTTCTATGGTCATTAACTATATCCAAAAGTGCCTGTTCTACCAAAACGGCATTTTCAGAACTCGGAATATTTGTATTTTCAATGGATTCTGTACTACAGGATCCAGCCAACAATACAAATAAAACCGAGACAGCGATAGGCAATCTCATTTTCATATAGTGTTCTATTTGTAAGTAGGGTAATGAAAGAGTGGGGTGTTCTCTTGGATCCTTATTAAAAAGATCATCTTGGTAATATTAAAGAAATTATCAAAAAAGCGTATGAAAAACCTTTTTTTTTCGATGAACTGCACTTTTCATCAATTATCAGTCATTAAATACTTCAATTACGTTTCCAAAAACCAGAGCCCCAATATCTCTGACCGGTTTATAGAGAATAGATTCTGCAACCGTCTTATTTTCAATTAGATTAAATGAGGAACTTGCACTTTCAAAAAAATATAAAAGCGTACCCAGGATAACTGCAGTTTTTAATACACCAAATACACCACCTGCAAGTTTATTGAATAATCCAAGCATAGCAAAATCTGCAATTTTGGTAAGTATTTTAGCAGCCATATTTACCAGAATCACAATAGCCAGGAAAGTAATAATGAATGCCGCTAATTTTATGTAATTTTCATCCCAATCCATGTTTTGAGAAAGGTAGTTACCCGTTAAGTAAGAAAATTGAATTGCACCATAAAGCCCAACAATAATAGCGGCGAGTGATGCTATTTCAACAAAGAAACCATTTTTCAGACCTTTATAAAGGCTATATACCAGTAATAATCCTAAAATAACATCTAGAAGATTCAAGGAAATTTGTTTGTACAAATATAGAATTTTGATTTGTACCTTTGATTTTTTCTAAAAGAAGGGTTAAAGATTAATTTCGAATTTTGAATCGTTTTTGATAATAAAAATGAGTAGAGATAGTCAATTAAAAGATAGGTGGGAGGAACTCATTAAGAGATTATCTTCCAAGTTTTCCGATGGAGATCCAATGGATTTAGATGGGATTATTTACCTTATTGGTGTCCAGGAGCTAGGTCAATACCACAGGATGTATAAAAAGGAAGAAAAAGTTAATCTGATGCACATAGCTATATGCAAACTATTGGAACCTTATGGATATTATGAGTTTGAGTTTTTTGACGAGGAAGGTTGGCCACATTATATTGTCAAGGAAACACTTCCGCCACTAAAGGCAGGAGAGCAATCTATATTAATGAAAGAAGCAATAGTGAATTATTTTGTAGAACGCGCTTTTATTTTATAAACGGTCATGAAAAAACCCTATTATGCCGTAATATTTACCAGTACCAGGACTTCCGGGGATAAAGGATATAGCCTTATGTCAAAACAAATGGAAGAATTAGCTAAAAAACAATCCGGTTATTTGGGATTTGAAAGTGCAACTGGGGAGTTAGGAATATCTGTAAGCTACTGGGAAAACCTCGAATCTATATCAAGATGGAAATCCAATCTCAAACACCTGACTGCGCAGGAAATAGGACAAAAAGAATGGTATAAATGGTACAAAATAAGAATCTGTCTTGTTGAAAGGGAATACGAATTTACAGCCTCACATTAAAACAAGCTATCATTTTTTTTATTCAATACTTCAATAGTAAATTAATTTAATGATAACATTTGCTTAAAACCTTGGCATTTGAATAGGGGGTATAAACCTTTACATTTGTAATTGGGCGTAAATAATCATATACCTTGAATTGCTAAAACATGAAGGAGAATATACCATTTTCAAACCTGGACCGGAATGAAATCATTCAAAACCTAACCAAAACGAAATTCGATCTTGTAATTATTGGAGGTGGAATTACTGGAGGTGGCATTGCCCTTGACGCAGCTGCCAGAGGACTAAAAGTGGCTCTGCTAGAAAAAGGGGATTTTGCCTCAGGAACCAGTAGTAAATCTACTAAGTTAATTCACGGTGGCCTTAGATATCTCAAGCAGTTTGATTTTTGGTTAGTCAAAGAAGTAGGATCTGAACGGGCTATAGTTCATAAACTCGCACCGCACCTTGTGCTTCCCGAAAAAATGTTACTTCCTTTAATTGACGGCGGGTCTTATGGAAAATGGCTTACATCTATTGGGTTAAAGGTCTACGATATTCTGGCACAGGTTTCAGGCGGTGATAAGCGTAAAATGCTTGAAAAAAAAGAGGCATTAGAACTGGAGCCGTTATTGCCAAAGAAGAAATTAAAAGGGGCCGGTTATTATGCTGAATATCGCACAGACGACGCCAGGCTTACAATTGAAAATATAAAGACCAGCCTTACATTCGGTGTTATTGCATTGAATTATGCAGAGGTTACAGCTTTTGATTATACTGATGATATTATTTCAGGGCTACATTTTAAGGACGTTATATCCGGTCATGAATTTACTATTAAATCAAAATATGTGATAAGCGCTGCCGGCCCATGGGTTGATGATTTGCGAAGTATAAATAATTCTAAAAAAGGGAAACGCCTTCATCTTACAAAAGGGGTTCATTTGGTATTTCCACATTCAAAATTACCCGTAAAACAATCTGTTTATTTTGACGTTCCTGACGGGCGAATGATTTTTGCAATCCCAAGAGGCAAAATTACCTACGTGGGTACAACCGATACTAACTATGATCAGGATAAAGACGATGTTAAACTGGATTTAGTTGATGCCCTTTATTTAATATCGGCGGTTAATAATATGTTTCCTAAGATAAATTTGGAATTGGAAGATATTATCTCTTCCTGGGCAGGTTTGCGACCCTTAATCCATGAAGAGGGAAAATCTACTTCCGAATTATCCCGAAAGGATGAGATATTTATTTCAGATAGCGGCCTTATAAGTATGGCTGGAGGCAAACTTACCGGGTATAGAACGATGGCAGAAAGAGTTGTAAACCTGCTTTCTAAAAAAATGGAGGAGGAGGAAGGAATTGAGCTCGAGGAATGTACAACTGTTCAGATACCTTTATGTGGTAATGATTTTAGAAAATCCAAACACGTCAAAAAGTACATTTCAGAAATATTTGAACGAATAGTAGCAGATGGTTTTACAGAATATGATGCCTGGTATCTGGTAACAACCTATGGCAAACAAACTGAGGCTATATTGGAGGATTATTCCATTCTAAAAGATGAAGACCCATACATAAGAATGGCCAAAGCCGAACTTCATTACGGAATTAATTATGAAATGATAACTTCTCCCATGGACTTTTTTATCCGCAGAACGGGTCGCTTATATTTCGATATTGAAAGCATACCTTTTCTACTGGATCCAATTTTGGATGAATTCAAGTCAATTTTTAAATTGGATGATTCGCAAATCCTTTCCTGGAAAGAAAAAATGCTGCAAGAAATACATGAGCACTCTAGTTTTTCTATAGACCGGGTTTAATATTATTTGCCCAAAAAAGTAATACCCCGGAGACAGAAATTAATCTGTAAATCAGACTATGGTTGGCACCTCTTTTCTATTTTTCTAATACTTCAGTCACTCCAGGTATTGGAATTGGGTAAAAGCCATTCTCATCCGGTGTTACGGGAGGCATAGTGTCCCAACTATACACTTCAGGCATCAGGCTCCTCCCTTTCTTTAAGGCATCTTCAAAGGTGATTAGCTGCCCTGAATAGGTGGCCATTCTCCCAAGAATTGCGGTCATAGTCGTTTTTGCTGCATGTTCCGCATCACTTATAACTCCTCCGGCTTTAATAGAAGCGAATAAAGCATCATGTTCTGTCTGATAGGGATTCGGATCATTAGTCCCCTGATGTTCAAAGATGGTACTGCCATCATAGCCAGTAATTATACCTTTATTCTGTGAATCGGTGTAAATTTTACCCTTGGTACCCATAAAACTTTCAGATACATTGTCTAGACAACCTTTTTGATGTCTGCACTGGCTGGAAATTACTGCACCGGAGGGATAAGTGAATTCAACAAAATGGTGGTCAAATATTTGGCCGAATTCTTTTCCTTTTCTCACTTCTCTGCCACCCATGCCCTGGGCATGTATGGGGAACTCCCCAATAAACCAATTGGCTACGTCTATATTGTGAATGTGTTGTTCTACGATATGATCCCCACATAACCAGTTAAAATAATACCAATTCCGCATTTGATATTCCATTTCTGTTTGGTTTTCCTCACGATCTTTTACCCATACCCCGGCACTGTTCCAATATACCTGTCCTGAAACGATTTGGCCCATTTTACCTGCTCTTATCTCTTCAAGGCATGCAAGATAATTTCGTTGATAATGTCTTTGTAATCCAACCACAACATTCAGTTTTTTCTCTTTAGCAATTTTCGCTGTTTTCAGAACACTTCGTATACCACTGGCATCAGTAGCCACCGGTTTTTCCATAAATACATGCTTATTTTTGCTTATAGCATACTCAAAATGAATAGGCCTGAAACCGGGTGTTGTAGTTAATATTACTACGTCTGCTTTATCAATAGCTGCTTTATAGGCTTCAAAACCCAGGTGTTTATCTTCATCCTTAACCGCAATTTTATCTGTATCACTAAATTTCTTGGATAATATTTCATAGCAGTTATCCAATCGATCCTGAAATGCGTCGGCCATCGCAACCAATTTTATATTTTCCTTCGTACTTAGAGCCTGCGCAGCTGCGCCGGTACCTCTGCCGCCACATCCAATCAGTGCAATTTTAATGGCATCGTCCCCGAGGACATGTGCTGAAGCTGCTACGTCTAAAGGAACAGCTAATATTCCACCTGCTGCCAGAGCAGTGTTTTTGCAAAAATTTCTACGGGTTAGAGCATGCTTTTTATTTTCCATTTTTAGAGTTTTTAATAGTCATCTATTGCGGTAAGCCAATAAGCCTCCATTTCTTCCTTTGGGGGTGTTTCTTTCGGACGAATAATTCTAAAACCAACATTTGGGGCATTGGTAAACCACCACTGGCTTTTTGGAATCTGGGGGTCAATTCTTTTCCATTCTGCCGAGGAGCCTACCCGGGCAGATGATCTGAGCTCTATAGCAGGATCCATCCAGGAGCCCCCGCGAACAGATCTTGGATATAGTTTTGTGGGCTTTATCCATGGATTATCTATGGTTTTTCCTAATCTATTGACATAGCTATTTGCTACGTATTGATCCATGGTCCATTCTGCAACATTTCCATGCATATCGTAAAGGCCATACTTATTTGGTTGCTTAGCACCTACTTTATGATATTTTCCTTCACTATTATCATCATACCAGGCGTATAAATTTAATTCGACAGGATCTTCACCAAAATAATAGGAGGCAGTACTACCAGCCCTGGCTGCATATTCCCATTCTGCTTCTGTGGGAAGTCTATAGAAATTTCCTGTCTTTGCGCTAAGCCATTTGCAAAATGTTATTGCAGCATATTGGGTAACATTTACAACCGGATACCCTTTTTTACCCATACCATGACTCATATCTACGTATGGTGTTGTTGCCGAAGAGATGGCATCAATATCTATAGTAACTTCTGTGTCTACATCTTTCAGCCCAAAAGTATCGATCTGTCTCTCTAAAAAAAGCTCATATTGATCCCATGTTATTTCAAATGCACTCATCCAGAAATCATTTACCAAAACCTTGTGCTGAGGTTTTTCATCTTCTTTATGGTTATTACTTCCCATCAAAAATTCACCTCCTTTTATAGGATTCATTTTAATGGTAATCTCACTTCCTGAAATTTCTTGCGAATAAGCAATAAAGGAATTTATTTTTTTTGTCATTTCAGGAGAGTCGTAGCTTCCGTCAGGGGTGAGAGCCATGGATAAAAAAATGACAGATACTAATATAAAAAGAAGGATATTTTTTAGATTCATTTCAAAGTATATCTAAAATATTCATTTAAAAGCTAACAAAAAAATTTCAGGGTCAATCTAATTTATCTGTAAGTGCTTTGAAAGTTATTTTGGCGCTCTTCTGCTCGTAAAGAATATCATACACTGCATCTATAATAGGGGTCTTAACTTTCTTTTTAAATGTTGATTTTAATTTATAGGCACTTTCAGTTGCGTAATAACCTTCAGCTACCATTTTCATTTCCATCATAGCACTTTTTACTCTATACCCTTTGCCAATCATATTTCCGAACATCCTGTTCCGGCTAAAAGTTGAATAGCCCGTAACAAGTAAATCCCCCAGATAGGCAGAATTGTTGATATTCCGTTTCATCTTGTGAACCCTCGAAATATAACGCTTCATTTCGCGGATAGCATTGCTCATTAAAACAGATTGGAAATTATCGCCATATCCTAATCCGTGAGCTATACCTGCTGCCAACGCGTAAATATTTTTAAGCATTGCTGCATATTCGGTGCCTATAATATCATCGGAAATTTTGGTCTTAATATAATGGCTGTTCAGATGTTCAGAAAGCATCCTGGCTTTAGCCATATCTGCACAGGCAACTGTTAAATAGGACAAGCGCTCTAAGGCCACTTCTTCGGCATGACAAGGACCGGTAATCACCCCAATATTTTCAATTGGTATCCCATATTTTTTGTGAAAATGCTCTCCTACAATTAAACCTGTTTCAGGAACAATTCCTTTGATAGCTGAGAATATAATTTTGTCACTTATAGGGATAGTAAGTTTTTTGAGTTCACTTTCTAAAAAAGCAGATGGAATTGCAAAAATCAACAGATTAGCCATAGAAACCGCCTCGTCCATATTATTGGTAAGAACTAACTGTTTCAGTTGAAACTCAACAGAAGTAAGGTAATTAGGGTTGTGTTTGTTGGCTTTTATATATTCTAAAGCGTCCTCACTGCGCATATACCAGATTACTTTATCCTGGTTTTCAGTGAGCATTTTTACAATAGCTGTTGCCCAGCTTCCACCACCAAGAACTGCAATTTTTAATTCTTTTTCCATCAAATTAAATTAGACCATCAAATGTAATTAAAAAAAATAACGACTTACTTATTTGAACGTCATATAGTTATAATAATTTACGAATAAATTGGCTCTGCCAGAGACTATCAAACTCTCAATTTAGAAAACGATGAAATGCATAAAATTTTAACACCGGTTTACCTGTTTCCATGCAATGAAAACTTTGAATTATGCGTTATTTAAGATAGTAGAGAATGGTATGAGAATGAAAAATTATTTTTGGTTGGTTATTTAGTTAGAAACCGCCCCGGATTTAAATCCAGGGCGGTTTTTTTATGTCATTAATTATTTTGGTTACCATCAGTAAAGAAAAGCTATTTAAAGGGGTAGGGTGAAAGTAAAATTTCCAGGTTTTGGGTACTAATAAGAATTACCTTTTCAGATATCTTTTTTTAAAATCAGATGGATTTTCATTGGCAATTTTTTTAAAAATACGATTAAAATAGGAAAGGCTTTCATAACCACAGTCGTAGCAAGTCTCACTGATATTTCTTCCTTTCAAGAGTAATCGTTTAGCCTGGCTAATACGATATTGGTTTAAAAAGGAGGTAAAAGCACTTCCTGTGGCACTTTTAAAATATCGGCAAAAAGCTTCTTTACTCAAATTGGAAAGTGCTGCCACTTCTTTAAGCTCAATTTTCCTTTGGTAGTTTTCATCTATAAACGCATAGATGTTTTTTAAGCGGTCCTGTTGCTTTTGACTGTATTTATTTATCACCGGATAATCGTGCAATAATACATACTCCTTAGAGGCGGCTAAAATGGAGAAAATATGCAGTACTTCCAGAAACTGTGAAAAAGGGGCCAAAACATGAAGTTTTTTGAGCCTCGAGCCAATATTTACCTTTGTTCTTCCGGTGAATGCTATTCCCTGCTGAGATTTTTCAAAGAGTTCAAATACTTCAGTTAGCTCTGGTATTTCAGTAAATATTTTGTTCTTGAACGCCGAACTAACATGCAAAACTTCTTTTTTGTACTCGGTTTGTATGCCATAATCGAAGTTTAGATGAGGTATATTGGACCCTATTAATACCAGATCACTATGCTCATATTGAGAGATATGATCTCCTACGTGCCTCGTTCCGTTAGCGCCTTCTATGTAGACCAATTCATATTCCGGGTGAAAATGCCAATAGAATAAATCGTTCAATCTTGGATTGTGTAGCAATCGGAAGGAGCTTTTGGCATCCGGATTTATTTGTTCTAATTGAATTTTCAAATCAAAAATTTAACATAATTGTTATTATTGGCAATGATATTGTTGTAAAAGATCAATATAATTCAAATATTGATCAAAATCAAGGTGGAAATCGCTATTTGATCTTTTTAAATTTGATTATCTTTTAATCTCAATACAGAATTATCATGGAAAAAGAAGCATCCAAACTGGAAATGGCTAATAAGGCTCATAAGGATATTCCTGGAAACCCCTCAACGGCTACAAGTAGCAAAATAGGATTAAATGATCGGTCTAATAATGTTCCGTTAAGGATTCTTAGTGAAAAGGACTGGGAATTTTGGAAGCATAACGGCTATATAGTAATTAAAAATGCGGTCCCTGTATCGCAGGCAAAGGCAACAGCAGATTTTTTGTGGGAATTTGATGAAAAGGACCCTAACAATAGTGATACCTGGTATGCTCCACCAAGGGCTGAAATGCAAATGAAAGAACTAACAGGAACGGGTATGGTTGAGGTATACAATAACCAGCACCTATGGAATAACAGGCAAATGCAACGTGTTTATGATGCCTTTGTGGATGTTTGGGGAACCGAAAAATTATGGGTAACAATTGATAGGGCAAATCTCAATTTTCCTCAAAGGCCGGGATTTGAGAGGAAAGGATTTATTCACTGGGATTATGACCCTGAAACCAAACCGCAGAATGTACAGGGAGTATTGGCACTAGCAGATCAAACCGATGAGAATATGGGTGGTTTTCAATGCATTCCGTGGTTATACAGAAATTATGATAGTTGGAAGCTTACCCAGCCAGAAGATCGGGATCACTTTCAACCGGATATTTCAGAATTGGAAGATAAGATTGTAAAAGTAAAACTAGAAATTGGTGACCTTCTTATTTTTAATAGCACGGAGCCCCATGGGATCAGACCAAACAAATCTGAAAGTAAAGTCAGGATTGCGCAATACATTTCTATGATGCCGGCAGAGGAAGAAAATGAAGAATTAAGACAATGGCGAATTAATTCCTGGAAGAAGAGAATAGCTCCTGAAGGTTACGCATTTCCCGGTGATCCAAGAAATTGGGAACAGAACAAATACGATACTGCTAAATTATCTGAACTTGGAAAGAAATTATTAGGCCTGCATCGCTGGTAATTTATGAAATCCATAATTCTTTTCAATTAGGGCCATTAACAGTTAATAAGTGCTATTTTTGCCCCCTTAAAATAATAAGGGTTTGAAGAAGTACTTAAATCTATTCGATTTTTCCCAAAAAATAAATTACAAAACTGAAGTCCTATCAGGATTAACGGTTGCACTGGCTTTGGTTCCAGAAGCCATAGCATTTGCTCTTATAGCGGGCTTATCCCCTTTAACCGGATTATATGCGGCATTTGTTATGGGGCTGGTTACTTCTATTCTGGGAGGGAGACCTGGAATGATTTCCGGAGCAACCGGAGCAGTGGCTGTTGTTATAGTTTCACTTGCTATGGATTACGGTGTGGAATATGTGTTTGCTGCGGTAATATTGGCCGGAATCCTGCAGTTAGCTGCTGGATTTCTTCGTTTAGGCAAATTGATGCGCCTTGTGCCTCATCCCGTAATATTTGGATTTGTAAACGGCCTGGCTATCATTATTTTTATGTCACAGTTAGACCAGTTCAAGTCGTCTGATGGCTTATGGTTATCTGGTAGCACATTGTTTATTTTTTTAGGATTAGTTTTAATCACAATGCTGGTAATTTGGGGATTACCCAAATTAAGTAAAGCAGTTCCTGCCTCATTAATTGCTATCCTGGCTGTTTTTGGACTGGTACTTGCATTCGATATTGATACAAAAACAATTGGCGATATAGCCTCTATTCAGGGCGGTTTTCCACCATTTCATATCCCACAACTACCTTTTACTTTAGAAACCCTGCAGATCATTTTTCCTTATGCGGCCATAGTTGCAGGGGTAGGGTTAATAGAGAGTTTATTGACGCTTAATATTATTGATGAAATTACAGAAACTCGTGGGCGCGGTAATAAAGAAGCAGTTGCCCAGGGAACAGCAAACATACTTTCCGGACTCTTTTCCGGGATGGGTGGCTGTGCTATGATAGGGCAGAGTTTAATCAATACTTCCAATGGTGCACGAGCAAGATTATCCGGTATAGTGGCTTCTGTAATGCTTCTTGTCTTTATTATGTTTGGGGCTAATTTGATTGAAAAAGTGCCTATGGCCGCACTTACAGGATTAATGATTATGGTTGCATTGGGAACATTTGAATGGGCCAGTTTGCGTACCTTCAGAAGAATGCCGAAATCTGATGTCCTTGTAATGATATTAGTAACCCTGGTTACCGTTTTTCTGCATAACCTGGCACTGGCTGTCTTGGTTGGTGTAATTATCTCGGCCCTTGTATTTGCATGGGATAACGCCAAGAGGATACGCGCCAGAAAATATATAGACGAGAATGGAATTAAGCACTATGAGATCTATGGGCCACTATTTTTTGGATCTGTGACTTTGTTTAATGAAAAGTTCGAGGTACTTGAGGACCCGGATGAGGTTATTATAGATTTTAAGGAAAGCAGAGTGGTAGATATGTCTGCCATTGAAGCGTTAAACAAATTAACGGAACGTTATCACAAAGTTGGGAAGAAGGTACATTTAAGGCATTTAAGTGAGGATTGCAGGCGCTTGTTAACGAATGCAGATGCCATAATTGACGTAAATGTCCTGGAGGACCCCACTTATAAACTAGCCATAGATAAGGTCTGATTGTTACTGTATTGCGAATTTAACGTTCACTGTGCTCTCTACTTTTATCTTTTCAAATTCAATTTCAATGGGTTGATCCTCATCTGCCTCTTTAGACATTTGTACCCTAACCATTCTTTTTTCCATCCTATTTTGTACCCCTGTGTTTAGATCAGATATAAAAAGGGCAGGTCCAAGTTTTTGATCTAAAGAGATAACCATTGCTTCCGCCTGGATTTTTGCCGCGCCTACAGCTTTTTGTCTTAGATCAATTTTGAGCTTTTCCAGACTTGAATATTCGGTTTTTGTCAGGTTTACATTAGAGATTCCTATGGATTCAAGCCCCATTATTACTCTGCCTGCAGTTACGGCATCATACACTAATAATGAATATTCTTTGTCTTTTTGAACATCCACTTTCCTGAGAAAGTACTTTTTAAAATTACTCCCCAAATCATTAAGGGTAAGTTGTTTCTCGATATCAATGCCTAGTGTTTTCAGTTTGTCGGCCATTTTATTTTCTAATTTTTCAACTGAAGTTTTACCTTTCGTGTCCGCTTCTGTAATTAGAATTGACAAATAAATACGGTCTGGTATGACCAAGGTATCTACTCTTGCAGTGGTCTCTAAATATGGTTGATCAATAAAATTTTTACTTTGCCCGTAACTTGTGAGACTTGTTATTAAAAAAAGTGTAATCAAAAATCTCAAAGCTATTTTTTGTCGAATTAAATATTTCATATTTCCAATTTGTTTGTACGAAACTAAAACTTTCTTATTGCTTTTAAAAGATATAATGAGGGAAGTCCTTACCTCTGAGAGTGTTCATTACTGATAAGAAAGTAAATACCACTCCATTGATTTATTTCTTTAATAAGAAAAAGTGCCGAACTCGTCAATTTATTAACTGAGAACAACACTTAATAAGATTCTTAATGACTTTTAAAGGGTACGTAAGTACTCTGCAACAGCCCGGGCATCTTCTTCGCTTAAGTTTTGATTGAGCATGATGGCATTGTTGTACTCTTTTAATAAGGCTTGAGCAATAGGGTCTTCTTTAATCATAACATCCGGGTTTAGGATCATATTCATCACCCATTCCGGACTTCTGCGGTCATAAACACCCGCTAAGGCAGGTCCTATCATACGTTGGTCAGCCATATGGCAAGCAGTACAAATAGTGTTGTATTTTGCTTCACCTGCGGCAGCTAATTCGGAATCTATTTCTGTTGCAAATTCTACGGAGGTTATAGGTCCAACTCCTTTGTTATTCAAATCAACCGGAACAGTCTCAGATTTAGTTTCTACTTTCACTTCCTTTTTGGTGCGGTTCATTTCAAAACCCCCTTCTTTTTTCTCTTCTTTTTTTTCGCCACAGCTTACTAGCAGGGCACAAATTCCAATTATGGCAAATATTTTTCGCATGTTGTTTAGATTAGAAGCACTAATATATGAAATAGCGCGGATCAAAAGAATTCCTTAATAAATTTTAAACCAATTTTTTCAGAATAAGATATGTTTTGTGGGCCAAAGAATCCTACATGTCCACCATGTTTAGGCATATCAAGAAAAAGAAGTGGGTTATTCTTTGCTTCTTCTATCGGGTAGCAATCCCGACCTAAGAATGAGTCGTCCCGGGCATTGATAATCAAGGTTGGAATCTTTATCCGGGGTAAAAACTGAAGACTGCTGCATTGTGCATAATAATCCAAAGCATCTTTGAACCCATGAGCCTTACTGGTATAAATATCATCAAAATCTTTTAGGTTCCTGATGTTGTTTATTTCTTCTACAGAGATTAATTCTGGGAATTTCTGCCGTTTTAAATACAATTTCTCAACCAAATGTTTTTTAAATCTTTTGGCGTAAAATGTATTTTTCAATTTAAGCAATTGAATGAGCGAATCGTGCAAACTACATGGGACGGACACGGTTACCGCCCCTTTTATTTGATTTGCAACAGGCCCTTCTCCCAGATATTTTAGTGTCAGATTGCCTCCTAGGCTGAATCCTTTGATATAAATGCTGCTATAGTTCCGGGTAGAAAGGATGTGTTGTATTATCTCTTTGAGATCTTCGGTAGCTCCGGAATGATAAGATCTGAATAGACGGTTGGTTACTCCGCTGCACCCTCTGAAATTTACTGCACAACTATCCAGTCCATTGGAATTAAAATGCTTGGCGCTTCCTGTTATGTAGGTACGTTGCCCATGTCCTTCAAGACCATGTAAAAGAATAACTACAACATCACTGGGCGCAGCGGCAAAGCTCCAGTCAAGGTCTAGAAAGTCGCCATCCTCAAGTTCCAGACGCTCCCTTTGCTGGTTTAGGTTAGAAACCTTTCTAATCAAGCCGGAATAAATAGTAGATATGTGACCACTTTTAAACGGGAGGGGAGGATTGTAATTAGATTCAATCAGAGGCATATCTCAGAATGACTCCCCAGCCAATGTTTCTTTTTACGTACATATATATTTGCGGATTATTTAAATATCATTTTGGATAATTGTCCAATAATGCCATTTGTTCTTCAATTGCTGCTTTAAATTCAGATTTAAGTTTTTCTGCGAGTTCTGCAACGGTAAGTACATTTTCCACAGTAGCTGCCCCCTGACCTGCAGACCAAATTGTCTTCCAAGCTTTTGCTTCTGTATCTAATTCCTTTCCAAAGTCAATTTTAACATCCTTTTTTAGATCTTCCTCTGTAATTCCTGCAGCGGCAAGACTGGCTCCAAGAAAATTAGCATGCACTCCGGATATTGCTGCAGTGTAGGTTATATCACTAGCCCCTGCCTTTATGATCATCTGCCGGTATTCCTCCGGCGCTTTACTTTCAAGAGTGTTAATAAATCGAGTACCCATATAAGCCAAATCTGCGCCCATTTGTAAGGCCGAAGCAATATCCCTTCCGGTACTTATACAACCTGATAGGATAATGGTTTTATCGTAGAACTTTTTAATTTCTGCCACAAGGGTC
>CBDTVT010000075.1:0-13467 GCA_965364275.1 uncultured Eudoraea sp.
GCTATCAGGGAAGAAAGATCGATTTAATGTGACGATAATACAATACAATACATTACAATACTTGTAGAGTCTATAGACTATAGACCTACAACAACAGTGTAGTAGCCTATCATAGTCACTACTATTAAAAACACTATTTATCCAAACCATCTCCTCTTTGGAAGGGCTAATTTTTAGTTGAGCAAATAAGTTTAATGAGGAAGGAATAATTTTGTTATTTTTCATAACATATTTATTGACCGCTTTGAAATACTTATAATGTTCTTTTACCTCTTGTTTTAAAACTGAAGGATCAGGATCTATCAATTTCAGTTCACTGTCAAGGTCAAATAAATTACCCCCAGTAAGAAAATGATTTCCGTAAACAAAATCCTGAATATTGCTATTATGTCTCAAAAGAGGAATCTTTTTAGTTGAGTCAAATACCCCATCATGAATAAGTCCTTTCCCCAGCCAGGCAACTTCAGCGGGAATTGTTATATCATATCGCGATTCTAATAACCCCAGAATTGCCGGTGAAACGTCCTCGTGGGAAACCAAAGAAGATATCTTTGCCGGTTGTTTTAATAAAGGGCTGTACATTATTAAAGGCACCCTGTATCTTCCCAAATTATCTTCCTGTGGCAGATCGGTGAGGTTATGACTGCCTGTAATTATAAAAATGGTGTTGGCGTAATCCTGATTTCCGGAATATGAAGAGAAAAATGATTTTAAGGCACTATCAGTGTATAAAATACTTGCAAAAACCTCCTTATTCTTCTTTATCAACTTTAAAGGCCTTGATTGCATTTTTTCTTCATCCAAAATTTTGTCAACCTTAAGTATATAAGCTTCTTTTTCAGGAATAAGAAAGGGCTTTTTAGAGCTTAAGGTAAAAAAGACATCTAATCTTGGTTTTTTAGAACTAAAGAGATCATTTTGCCATTTCTGAAAGAGTGCTTTATCCGGATACCCAAGGGATATTCCTGCTGCATCTTCATCTTGTTTTCGATATTTGCTTCCAAACCCTTTGCTGTCCAAAATAAATTCAACTCTTTCTTCATAGAGAAATTTGTCTAATTGATTTAGTGCACTGTTCCCACCGTAATTAAAAGAAGTAGTGTAGTTGTTTTTTTTAAGGATTCCATAAATAGTCTGTCTGGCAGGAGAATCAGACGAATTGGTAAAACCATTCTCTCCAAACGGCAAAGAACCTAATAAACATGGTAATGCAGCATGGCTTTCTCCAGCATTACTCAAATAATTGTTCCAATACAAAGATTTGCCCTTAAGCGAATCTAAAAAAGGAGTAAATCCACGATATATGGTCTTATCACCTACAAAATCTGACCCCAGACCTTCTACCATTATAAAAACCAAATTAGGTTTCCTATCCTTTAAATTAAAATATGGAGCAAGGCTTCTATTGGAAACATAGCTGTGTAATAAGGGATACTCTTCTTCTCCTTCATACTTATTAAAATCAAAAACTTCATCAGCTACGCTATACGCTAAATGCTGTAGTTTATTTTCGTTAACTGGGTTTTTATCGGAAGTTAAAGTGGCTAGAAATAAACTAAAAAGAATAATAGTCAGTGGAAACATCCGGCTAATGGTACCATATACAGAAGCAGTAAATTTATAAAAGAGGTATAGAAACCCTGCCATAACGGGGAGTAAAAGCAAGATAGAGAGTATCAAGGTAGATGCAGATGTCCTGCTGTTATAGACTTCTAAAAATCCTGCACCAAGTATGTCGTAGTTTCGCACATAGAATTCTATTAGCAGGCCTTCAATAATTAAAATAACGACGAAAAGTATACATGTGACCTTAAATCCCAAAGAATGTTTCTTTTCCTCTAAATAATTAAAGATGAAAGCCATAAAAAAGCCGATCATGGCTGTAAAACCAGAATGATGCACAACTAAAAGCAATAGGCTTTTAGTCAATACCCCATCAAGAACACCCGCCATATACAGGCGTATATTTTGATAAAGTGACAAAACCACCAAACATAAGAAAAAGGCCATTATAAGGCGTATAAAGTCCCTTAAGGTCTTTCGCCCGGCATTTTCCGATATGTTAGTGACTATCTGCATTTTATCATGTTTTGGCAAATCCTTTTCGTACCTGTGATCCCCAGCCGGTTTTTAGTTTAAACAGTTTCTTGTAATTACCCCGAATGGCCGACCATACCACTAAAGGGTGAAATGTAATTGGTTCAATTATTGCACAAAACATAAGAATAAGTATATCCTTGGTTTTTGTGTATTGATTATAAGAATACAGATCCCATAGAATTGCATAGAATGAGAACATAATGGAAAAAGTATAGACTGTAATGGTAATGGCTAGAAAGAAGTCAACGTTTAGAATTCCCATATAGTAAAATATGATAACGGAGAAAAACCCTATGAATTCTAAAATTGGGGCCAGCCATTCATAAAAAAACCAATAAGGATAACTAAGCATTCCAAGTCGGCCAAACTTAGGGTTAAAAAACATATCCTTATGTGCAAACAGGGTTTCCAGGTTTCCACGTGCCCATCTATCTCGCTGATTTACCAGGTTTTTAGTACTTTCCGGAACTTCTGTCCAACAAAGTGGGTCCGGGATATATTCAATTGTGTAAGGAATTTTGCGCTCATGCATATGACGCCTCATTCTAAATACAATCTCCATATCCTCGCCTACTGTTTTTGTGTTATAACCACCTACTTCCAGGGCTATTTCCCGATCGAAGAATCCAAAAGCACCAGAAATGATAAGTAGACTATCTATACGGCTCCAAGCCATCCTTCCTAAAAGAAAAGATCGGGTATATTCTAACAATTGGAATCTGGCCAGCCAATTTTTTGGAAGCTTTATCTCCTCTAGAGTCCCCCCTGAAATTTTACTGGAATTAGCTACACGAATTACACCGCCAACGGCAATTACCCTTTTTTGAGTTCTTTGATAAAATGATTTTACAACATGCAATAACGCGTCAGGCATTAAAAGGCAATCCACATCTATACAGCCTACATATTTATTTTCTGATAGTTGTATGCCTGTGTTTAATGCATCAGATTTGCCACCATTTTCTTTATCAATAACTGTTAGCTTTGAGAAGGAACGCTGCCTTGATTTATACACTCCCCTTATAGGTTTTGAACTCCATTCAGGATCTATTATCCGTTCCACTTTCTCCAGATCATAGGCGTCTATCATTTTCTGTAAGGTGTCATCCTTACTTCCATCATTAACCACCATTACCTCATAATTCACGTATTGAAGGGAAAGAAGAGACCGAATGTTTTCAACTATGGTCAACCCCTCATTATAGGCCGGAGCAATAATAGTAATACTTGGTGCCAATGGTGAAGCCATTATCTTAGAAAGATCAACGAAGCTATTTTTATTTCTGTAATGGATAGAATTTCTCGTAGACAAGTACCCCATAATACTAAACATGGCGAATAGTACTACTGTAAACACAAGAAAAACAATGTTTAAATATTCTATGAATATTTTGAATAAACTACTATCCATTAAACCTCTCCTTTAACTTTTCCGGGAATGAAATGATATTTCTGATAAGCGAACTCAACACCTTCTCTTCCTTCTTATTCACTTCTTTTTTATTGATTTCATTTATCTTCTGTTTGTCTTCTATCTCCTCTAAAGACGGATCCACCAGCTCCAGATCTAACTCAAATTGAGGCATTTGATTATTGTCGTTTTCACTAATTAAATCGTTTAAAAAACAAAATTCTAACGACTTCAAGTTCTCCTCTTCTTTATTCAGGATGCCCACATCTATTGTATTTTTCTGGTTTATGGACTCAGGTCTTTCTTCATCTAAACTTAGTTTTTGAGCTTCTAATTCATTAGTTTGTATTTGCGCCATAGTCTCTTCAGTTTCTATTTCAGGATTTAATAGCGCCTGCAATTCTTTTAATATTTTTTCGGCTTTGTTACGTAGCGTTTTATCACTTTCATTTAAAAGTGTTTTTAAAAAAAGAACTTCTTTCTCATCGCCCACAGCCAATATCTCATCTAATAAGATTAGTTTAGACTCTGTATCACAGGTTCGGAATAATTCCTGAAAAATGCTAAATCCATAAAAGTCAGGAATAGTGTTATCATCTTTATCTTCATCACCCTCAAAATTTTCATACCAAGCAGATGCATTTAAGGCGGCTGATTGTGCCATATTCCCGGTTCCTTCAGATTCGTTTACAAATGACATCCAGTCTATCGATTTTTGGGCTATAGTTTCGGAACTTTCGAGTTCTTCTTTTGGCAACCAGTCAACTTCCAGGAATTTGTTATGCAGATTTGAAATTCTTTCTTCTTTAATTACTTCCTCCTCTTTTACTTCCATAGCTAATATGTCTTCATCCGTAGTCACAATTAAATCTTCTGAATCTTCCTCTAGTTTGCTTTCGACCACCATTGGTAAAAATTCCAATTCTGAATCTTTCTTATCTTCATTCACATAATCTTCATCTTGGGTCTTGATTTTATCAAGAATTGCCTCTAATTCTTCTTTAAAACTTTCCTCTTCCAGAATTTCTTTAGTTTCAACATCACTATTCTCAGAATTTTGAGGGTCTGCAGTTGACTTTATTTCCTCCTCTTCTGATACCATTGGTAAGAAATCCAGGGGTAAATAGTTCACTTCCTTATCCTCCGATTCATTAAATTCCGTAAGCATGTCTTCCAATTCCTCCATAAAGCAGAGATCAAAAATTATTTCATCCTCAAATTCCGGATCCAAATGATCCTGTATTTCTAATGAATCTTCTTTATGGTCAGCAGCTGGCAGACTTTCGTCTTCCTTATTTAACTCGTTATTATTCATAACTTCTGATAATTGAGTAGAAATGTCTTCTACATTAGTTTCAAAATTTTTCGTGGCAATATTTTTATCAATTCCTTCTGTTGGAACATAAGTTTCTGGCGCTATGGCATTAATTGTACTTATAGCTTTACTTTTTACAAGGAAGTTTGATTCTTTATTTAATATAGTTTGAAGAAATTCTATATCCTCCGCTTTCCCTAATGAAGAAATTGTGTCGAGAATTTGTAATTTAATGTCCACCTTACAGTTTCTAAAGACAGATTTTAACGTATATACGGCTTCAAAAACACCGAAATCCTTAATACACTGAATGGCTTCTGATTTAATCTGGTCATTCTTATGTTTTACTAATTCTATCATAGACGTATTAGCGTCATTTTGGTTATAATGCTTAATAAGCCGAAGGGCAAATAAAACCACATCCCTGTTTTTGGAGGTAAGCCATGCCTTAAATCGCGGAGGTGTAAAGTCCTCAAAGTTCCTTAGTACATCGAGTAGTTTTAATTGTTGCCACTCTGAGATTCCATATCTTGTAGTATCTAAAAAGTAAGAAATGCCTTCATGTTTTAATGTAACCGTTGCTATTTGTGCTTGTTTGCGTACTACCCCTCTTTTATCATTAATAAACTTTTTTATAAATCCATAAGCAACTAATACTCTCATTTGGGCTAATTCAAGTATTCCCTTAGAAACCAGCTCCCATCGCCAACTCTTTAATTTTTTAAAGGCATCTAGATGTAGTTCAAGGTCCTGGTATAATTTATATAGACGATTACGGGAATCACCCGAAAGGTCTTTTTGAAGATCTAATAAGATCTCTGTTAATACTAACCTGCTAAATGGTGATTTCAATAGATCACGAATTTCAATTTTTAATTTTATGTATTCATAATTTTCCTCCTTAGAGGCATCTGTCTCGTAGAAGAGAAAATTGCTGATGATAGGTGCCAGGATCTTTTTTTGACGGGATACTTTCGACCTTTTAGCAGAAAGACGGTTTCTGAATATAAAAACAAATGCAAAGAATAAGATCCCGAGTCCGGAAAACAATAATGTTAAATCCCACAAAAGATCCGTATGGATCTTTGGCGCACTTATCAGCATAATGCTGCGATATGTTTGTGAGATTATTTCCAAAAATTAGTTTTTGTTTAGCTCCCTTCCCACCCTAACCAAAAGCTCCGAAGGACTCACTGGTTTAGATATAAAGTCATTGGCTCCTAATTCAAAAGCACTAAGAACATTTTCTTCGTTTCCTGCAGATGAAATAATGATTATTGGAATCTTTGAATTCAATTGGTTTCTTACATAATCTATAAGTTCAATTCCAGAGAAATAGGGCATCATTATATCGCTGACAATAATATCAGGAGTTGCCGTTTTAAGATATTCTTTTACATCCCTACCATCTTTCGCTAAATGGACATTATAGCCCCCTTTTTGAAGTCTATAATCCAATAAAGATGCTAACAACTCATCGTCCTCCGCTAATAACAGGTTCTTCTTTACCATCCTACTCGTTTCTGTTTTTCTTTAATCGTCTTAATTCTTCATCAATCATCTTTTCTGCTTTCGGATATTCCTGAACAAATCTGTTTAGCAGAAATTGCATATGATTTTTATCTTTTGTAGTCTTTGCAGTTGTATTTAATTGCTCAACGATGGAAAATAGCTCCATTGTCTGCATCATTTTTAAACCACATTTTATCTTGTGTGCTGCGAACGCAACCCCTTCTGAATCGCCATCCTGGAGTTTCATTTTAACATTACCAATAAATTCAAGGGCATTTCTTTTGTAAAGACCTATCAGCTCCTCTAGCATTTCTAACTCACCCATGCAGTCTTCTAAAACAGAATTAAGGTCAAAGCTCGAAGCAGATACCGTCTGATCAACCCGATTATTGTCCGATGACGCGTTTAATTTAAAATTAGTTTGGAGGTCATTTCTGTTTTTAATTAATTTTGAAAGTAGCTCTTCCGGGCTAAACGGCTTAAGGATGAAATCATTGATTCCATTATTTTCACATTCGTTTTTATCATCAAAGGTGAAGTCTGCCGTGAGGGCTATTATGGGGATCTCTGCCACTTCTTTTATAGTGCTCTTTCGGATTTTTTCTGTTACTTCAAACCCACTCATTATGGGCATTCTGAGATCCATGAGTACAATATCAATTGCATTAGTTTCAAGGAGATTCAAACCGTAGACTGGATTTTCTGTAATATAGGTTTTGCAACCCCAAGAGTTTAATCTACGCTCTATAAGTCGCTGATTTAATTCATTGTCCTCAAATACCAGAATCCTCATTCCTTTCACCTCTTCCGAAGAGATTTCGGTTGGTTGAGATTTAGATATGGCAGTAGATGAACCTTTTGTATAGGGCAGCGAGAATTTAAATGTTGTACCAACACCAAGCGTACTTTCAACTTTTATATCCCCGTTTAGTTTATCGACGATCTGCTTCACAATGTTCAATCCAAGCCCCGCGCCACCATATTTGGAAAATGTTTGCTGATTAGCTTGTTTAAATGAACCGAAAATATGTTCTAAATCCTCTTTCGAGATTCCGATTCCTGTATCGGTAACAATGAAGTCTAATACAACCTTTTCTTCTCCCTGTCTGAGTAGTTTAATTTTTAGCATTATCTCACCCTCTTCCACAAACTTTATAGAATTCCCAAGCAGGTTTAGCAATATTTGTGATAGTTTAGAAGGGTCGCCAATAAGGTTCTCAGGGATGTTCTTGTCAACGTCAACTTCGAGTTTTACATCTTTACCCAACATAAGCGTATTACAGAGATAAACAACATCCTGTACAATGCTGAAAAAATTAAAATCCAGCATCTCAAAATTTTCCAATCCAGCTGAAAGTTTGGAATATTCCAAAAGCTCATTGATAATATCCATAAGGGAATTGGAAGCCGATTGAATGGCGTTTACCTTATGTTGTTGGTCTTCAGAAAGTTCCCCTTCCTTTAAAAGGTCTGCAAATCCAATTATACCGTTAAGCGGAGTTCGTATCTCATGGCTGACTGTTGCAATAAGCATTTCCTGTGCCTTTTGCAACTGTTCTTTTTCTTTTATCGATTCTGATTTGGAAGTCTGATTAAGTGGTATATCTTCTCCCCAAATCCTTTTTTCAAGGTGGGTTTTAAAAGCTTCAAAAGATTTTTTAAGACGGGTGGCTTCATCTGCAGATAATTCTTCAAATGAAAAATTATTAAGAGTCGTCTCCAGTTCTGACAATTGAGAAAGTAGGTTTTTTGGTTTCAATGGGGTGATTTTAGGTTAATTAGATGATCGTAGATTCAAAAGGATGATTCTATTCAGGGGCTTCTCAAACTCGAATTTTATAAGCTTTAACACATCTAAAAATCCTCATTTCCATACCCCTGGGCAATTAAATGTTACCTAGGGTGCATATTATGTTGTCAAATTGCTTTATTTGTAGGTATAAAACTTATCGAATGCGACATATTATAGGCTTTTTCTGTCTTTTATCGTTTAATGGGTGCAATGATTCCAAAACGTCACAAAATTCAAACCTTGAGGCAACCGCCAGGCAGATCCATGAAAATGTAATTACAATTGATACGCATGATGATATTAATGTGAAAAATTTTACTGACAGTATAAATTACACACAGGATCTGGAGACCAAGGTTAATTTACCGAAAATGAAGGCGGGAGGATTGAATGTGGCATGGTTTATTGTCTATACTGGTCAGGATTCCTTAAACCCTGAGGGTTATACTAAAGCAGAGGCAAATGCCATGGCTAAATTTAAAGCTATTCATCGTTTGTGTGATACTCTCGGTTCCAAAGAAATTGATCTTGCCAGAACTTCCGAAGAGGTTAGGACTATTCATAAATCTGGCAAGAAAATAGCTATGATTGGTGTGGAAAATGCATATCCGATTGGCGAAGATTTATCCAAATTTGAACAATATCAAAAATTGGGCGCAAGGTATATCTCCCTTGCCCATAATGGCCATAGTCAATTTTGTGATTCCAATACAGGGGAAAAAGACAATATATGGTTATATAATGGTTTAAGTAATCTAGGTAAAAAAGCTGTATATGAGATGAATAGGTTAGGTATTATGATTGATATATCACATATTTCAAAGGAATCTATGATTCAAATTGTTTCCTTATCCAAAGCTCCAATAATAGCATCCCATTCTTCTGCACGAGCGCTATGTGATCACAGCAGAAATTTAGATGATGAGCAATTAAAATTACTCAAAGAAAATGGAGGGGTTGTACAAACGGTAGCCTTTAGCGCCTATTTAAATACTGCTAAGCACGATAACAGATCAGATTATATGAAAGAAATATATAAGCAAGTGGCGGATTCTATGGGCATAGAATGGTTTGAAAGATCTGAAATTAAGACGCTATCAGAAAAACAACAGAATGACTATTTAAAAAACTATCCCAAAATAATCGGAAGAGCAAGAACTCTGGTTGCTAAAAGGAGTGATGTGCCTCCCGAAGTGGATATTTCCGACTTTATGGACCATATTGACTATATGGTTAATCTGATAGGAATAAACCACGTAGGAATAAGCTCTGACTTTGATGGCGGCGGCGGTATTAAAGGATGGTCGGATGCTTCCGAAACCTTTAATGTAACTTTAGAATTGGTAAAAAGAGGATATTCTGAATCCGAAATTGAAAAATTATGGGGGGGCAATTTGCTAAGAGTACTGGATGAGGTTCAGGAATATGCTCGCTCTCTGAAAAAGTAAATCCAGTGTATAACATTTATAAATAGTTTGAACTTAATTTTTGGTTCAGACCTGAAATGGGATTAGATTTCTATATATGCCTGATAAAGGCAAATGTGTTAACAAATAATTAGGGAAGAATTATAAATTTTGTTAAGCTAACAATAAACTTTTCTTAATTCCTTTTTTGTGAGGGATGAAATTGAATAGATTTAACAAACCTAAACAAATTTCATCATGCATACAATCAGCAAATACTTCGTTGCCCTTCTTCTTTCTTTTTTCTCCAATTATGTGAATGAGCCTCCAACCGATTCTGATAAACAGGCCGGAATTCATGAAACCCATATTCAACTCAAGAAACATTCTGACTGCAATAAGGTGAAAAAGAGTTTTTCTGAATTCGAAAATTATAGCTAAATCATCATCGAGCCTTCAGGAATAGTATATTGTAATTTTGATTCTTAACTCCTGCCCATTTACTAATTGGTTATAGTTGCTAGGGTTCTTGGTACATTAAGATTAATATTGAATTTTTCATTTATCTTCTTTATAAAGAAAGCGGATAATAAAGGAGATTCCAACTCCATGTTCTGATGAATAAAAAAATGAATATTATTAAGACCCAAAGCATGCCATTCCCATAGCCGTTCTACCCATTCCTCAAGACGGTGATAATCACTTATATGATTGGCGCCAACAAAACGAACAAATGCCTTGTTGTTAGTGAGTCGCATATGCATTATATCCCTTCTTCCGGCTGTATCTACCAGAACGTTGGCAATATTCTTTTCTTCCAATAAATTATAGAGCTCATTGGCCACGTAAACATCATTAAACCAATCTGTATGCCTGAATTCCAAGGCAAGAGGAAATTCTTTGGGCCAGTAATTAACCAATCGCACTACCCTATCCCAGTTTTTTGGGCCAAAGTTGGGATGCATTTGTAAAAATATAGTTCCCAACTTATCTTTGAAGCCTGCCGTTGCCATAAGAAAGTTGTCCAATGCAGGGTATGCCATGTCGTTTAAACGTCTCAGGTGGCTTACATTTTGAACAACCTTAGGGAAAAACTTAAAGGTATCCGGTACCGTATCATACCAGGCAACATATTGTTCATTGGGAAATATGCGGTAAAAGGTGGCATTTAGTTCTATACAATTAAATTGACTGCTATAATATGGCAATTCTTCCTTTGTTCCACGGGGATAAAAATTTTTAAGTTCCTGCCGATTCCATTTGGCACAACCTATATATATTTTCAATGGGCTATTTTTAATCCCAGAAGCTAATACGTCTGCTAAGTGAAGATGGTCTTGAGGAAGGGCTAAATCTATAAGATCCGGGCGGTCTACTTTACCAAATTTCATGCTGCATCTTATTACTTTTAAAAGGTGATGAAATTACATATAATTCATAATACTTTAGTAAACGAACTTATCCAAATAGGCTATTGCATTATTTTCATTGAAATTCCACCTGTTCATAAACCAGTTAACAACTAATTGCTCTCTAGGTTAAGCATAGGTGGCGTATTTTCTAATTTTATAGAAACTCCTACAGATGAACCAAAGATCTGCTGACCTCCTTGGCCTAAGGCCGGAGATTCCAAATGCCAAAATAACCCCTGACATGAGTAAAGACGAACAATTCCAGAACGGAACGTTACGTCCTATAATCAAATTTCAGAACCCATTATTAGTCGAAGCATTTAAGAACTATATTATTAAACATAAGAATGCGTTTTATGAATTGAGCATTCAAAAACGTTTGGATTATATAGAAAATGCTATCCAAAAAGACATCAAATTCCGAAATGCCCTAAAGGGAATTGTTATTGGACAGTTTACAGTTGAAGAATATATGACCTATATTCAAAACTCATCGGCTCTCAACAAACGGATGATGAATATGGTAGTTGAACGTCTCAAGGACCAGGTGCAGGCTTTCGAAGCTTCGGTACTAGTTTAGAATGGATTCTCCGTTAAGATTGGTTGTCAGGATTTCGCTCATTAGATTAAAATAGGGTCTGATTTCCATAAAGGACGTGTTCACATCGTCAATAAAATCCTTATTCAACACTTCTTTATCGGTAAAGTTTCGCACAAAAATAAAGGCTTTCTTCCTTATCAAATCAATATTAGGATCTTCCTTATTAAATCCTTTAGGAGCCGTTTTTACTTCGTTACCTACCAGTTCACCCCAAGTATTCTTAAAGGAGGGCTTATTGATTAATTCTCTAAAAGCTGATGCATCATGCTCCAACTCTTTGCGGATACGTAAAAGATCTTCTTTGTTGGGTTCCCAAAAACCGGCGGCCATAAATGATTCTCCGGGTCGAATCTGCAAATAATAACCTCCCCTAAGTTTTGCACCAGCCCTTGAAAATGAACCTGCAAAATGAGATTTATATGGAGTTTTATCTTTGGAAAATCTTACATCCCTGTAAATTCGAAATATTTTTAGTTTTTCAATTTCATCATGTTCTTTCATCTTTTCCGCTAAACTGTTGTAAAATCCTTTTACCTCAGTTTCCAAAGACTTGAATTCAGGTTTATTTTGTTCAAACCATTCGCGATTATTGTTTCTTTTCAACTCGCTCAAAAAACGCAGCGTGTCTTTCGTAATTACTTTATTTGCCATTCGACTAAGCGGTATAAAATTTATGCTAAAGTTAACCATTTTGGGCTAGATGCTTTTTAAATATTGGTTAATTTAGAACCTCAGCTTTATACAATGGACAAGTCAAGTATCGTAAAGAAAATTATCGAAAATAAAAAACAACCCAATCTGAGATACCGGCTTAAACGGAGTGTGGAAGATTTTACAGACCTTCTATTCCTTACTTTATTTGATATTGAAACTCCTGTTGAGACAAATATTGAATCTCTAGAAATTCAATTTGATGAGTTGATAAATCTTGCTTGTTGGGATATTGAGAAACCTTGTTCCAAAATATGGGGAAATTATTTGGAAAGACTGCCGATGGTACTTGAAAAACTGAATTTAGACGCAGAGGCCATAGCCAGTTGCGACCCGGCTTCCTTATCTATTGAAGAAGTTTATATGGCTTATCCCGGATTTTATGCAATAGCTATCTATCGACTGGCTCATGAATTATATAATAAAGGGTTTCCGCTAGTTCCCAGATTAATGACAGAATATGCTCACAGACAAACTGGAGTAGATATAAATCCCGGTGCTCATATAGGAGAATCCTTTTTTATTGATCATGCCACGGGGGTAGTTATTGGAGAAACAGCAATAATTAAAAATAATGTAAAGATCTACCAGGGTGTGACATTAGGAGCGTTATATGTGGCTAAAAATTTGCAGAAGACCAAGCGCCATCCTACTATAGAGGATAATGTTACTATATATGCGAATGCCACTATTTTAGGTGGCAATACTATAATTGGAGAAAATTCGATAATTGGGGGCAACGCCTGGGTGACTTCTTCTGTGGCCCCCAATTCTACAGTATTTCATAGTGCTGAAATAAAAATTAAAACCTCACCTAATGTCTCATAGTATTATAGATCTAATAGGGAACACGCCTCTTGTAGCTTCAAGATCTTTAAATGTCAACCCTGGTGTTACCCTTTTGTTTAAAATGGAAGGTCATAACCCCGGAGGTAGTGTAAAGGACAGGGCCGCTTATAATATGATCAAAAGCGGTATAGAACGAGGCGAGATTAACAGCAACAGCAAATTAATTGAGGCAACCAGTGGTAATACAGGTATTGCACTTGCAATGATTGCTGGTATATATAAGCTAAACATTGAATTGGTAATGCCCGAAAATTCAACTAAGGAAAGAGTACAAACCATGCGTGCATATGGAGCAAAGGTTACCTTAACCAATGCCGAATTGGGTATAGAAGGCGCCCGGGATTATGCAGAGGCAAAG
>CBDTVT010000076.1:0-13367 GCA_965364275.1 uncultured Eudoraea sp.
TTTTCCGAAATGACCCCTTCATTTCGGGGAAATAAACTAGATCTTCCCAATTATACTGGGGAGTATATGGAGCAATTTGCAATTTTAATTGGAAATAAAAAAAACGAAGATTTTGAATTATATCTTGATAAGATAATACTCGAATAGCTGGTTTAATCAAAATATATCTGATACATCGATATTAGTTAGCCAATATGACTTATAAATAAATTATAATAAAACCCAATATGAAAAAACAGTACCTCGTGTTCCTTTTAACCTTTTTTGTTGTGGCCCTGAATGCCCAGAATATTAAAGGATTTAAACCTGAAAATGTAAAAAAACAGCTAGATCTGGAAACCTCCTTCGAATCGCAAATATCTACTGCTAATCTCGATTCCTGGATGAAAAAAATGGCTGCACGCCCACACTATGTAGGCACTGAATATGGGAAGGAAAATGCAGAATGGATGCTAAAACAATTCAAATCCTGGGGCTATGATGCCAAAATTGAAACCTATCAGGTCCTGTTTCCTTATCCAAAAGTTCGAATTCTCGAATTAACAGAACCCTCGGTCTATAAGGCAAAATTAACTGCAGTGCCGGTTGAGGGTGATACGTATACGGAACAAGGAGAAGAATTATTACCCAGCTACAACGCATTCTCAACAGATGGAGATGTTGAGGCAGAACTGGTATTTGTCAACTACGGGATTCCTTCAGATTACGAAGAGCTGGAAAAACTTGGAATAGATGTTAAAGGGAAAATTGTTATCGCTAAATATTACGGGTCCTGGCGAGGCATTAAACCTAAACTAGCCGCGGAAAAAGGAGCAATTGGATGCATCATTTATTCAGATCCTCAAGATGATGGTTATGTTCGGGGTGATGTTTATCCAAAAGGGGCATTTAAAAATAAGACCGGGGTGCAACGAGGATCTGTAATGGATATGCCACTTTATCCTGGAGATGTCCTTACACCGGGTTATGGTGCAACATTAGAGGCCGATAGATTGGACAGAAAAGATGCTCCAACGATTACAAAAATACCTGTCTTACCAATTTCCTATGAAGATGCCGCACCATTGTTGGAGGCACTTCAAGGTCCGGTTGCTCCGGTTTCATGGCGAGGGGGATTACCACTGACCTATCATATTGGTCCGGGACCGGCAAAAGTTCATTTAAAGCTGGAATTTGACTGGCAATTAAAGCCAGCTTACAATGTCATAGCCACCCTTACAGGTTCTGAATTTCCCAATGAATGGGTTTTGCGTGGTAACCATCATGATGCATGGGTTCATGGTGCTGCCGATCCTGTGAGCGGTATGGTGGCTTTAATGGAGGAAGCAAGGGTAGTTGGTGAATTAGCTAAAAAAGGACAACGCCCAAAAAGAACTTTAGTATACTGCGCTTGGGATGCTGAGGAACCAGGACTGATTGGCTCAACGGAATGGGTAGAACATCATAAAGAAGAACTGCAGAAGAAAGCCGTTGCATACATAAATACCGATGGGAACGGCAGAGGGTTCTTTAACGCCGGCGGCTCTCATACTCTGCAGACCCTGGTAAGTGAAGTAGCCGATGCTGTTAAGGATCCTCAGAAAGGTGTTTCTATTAAGGAAAGAAAAATTGCAAGGGATCAAATAAATGGGGGTGACGGCAAATTTAAGCTTTATGCCCTGGGATCAGGATCCGATTACACCCCTTTTATACAGCACGCTGGAATTGCCTCTCTAAATTTAGGATTTGGTGGTGAAAATCCCGGTGGAGAATATCATACAATTTACGATACTTATTCCCATTATAAACGTTTCAAGGATCCTGCATTTGCCTACGGGGCCACCCTGGCAAAGACTGCGGGCAGAATTGTATTGCGACTCGCCAATGCCGATATTTTACCCTTCGCTTTTGACCCCTTGCGTGAGACAGTAGCAACCTACCTTGATGAAATTATGAAGTCTTGTGGAACCATGAGAAAAGCTGTGGAAAAACATAACAAGCTGATCGGCGATAATGCCTTTTATCTGGCCTCAGATCCAACTAAACCCTTTATAGAACCTAAGAAAAAAGAGAGTATTCCTTACCTGGATTTTACACCAATTCAAAATAGTATGATTAGCCTCAGAGCTACAATTGCTTTGTTCAATTCAATAAATTTAAATTCACTTTCTGATGGTGAACTTGAAGCATTGAATAAGAAATTGATGCATTCCGAACTTGCCTTAACCGACGCCTCTGGATTACCCAGAAGATCATGGTACAAACATCAGATTTATGCGCCAGGCTTCTATACCGGTTATGGAGTTAAAACCTTACCTGGTGTTAGGGAAGCTATAGAGCAAAAAGAATGGCCGGAAGCCCAGGAACAAATCAAAAAACTAGCACAAACACTAAATAAATTAAATAATCATATTGAATCTCTTTGTTCCATCGCAAAGAAAAAATAGTCATGTTTTAATGTAATCTCGTTAATTAAATAATAATGATTTCAAGCAGGTACCTTTCATATTTTATGGCATTAATTGCAATTGGCTTATTGGCACACTCATGCAGTCAGAAGTCTAAAATCCCAAAGGAAACTCCATTGACTTATATATTGGATTCCTTATCCTCAACAACATTAGTCGATGCTAGTCAGGAGTATATTTCGCCAAATTTGGCAGATGGATTAAAATTGGACTTATGGGCATCAGATTCATTAGCTCCGGATCCTATTGCTATTGACATAGATGATGAAGGCAATGTATATCTAACAAGAACCAACAGGCAAAAAAATTCCGAATTTGACATCAGGGGACATCAGGATTGGATGACGGCCTCCATTAGCTTACAGACGGTTGAAGACAGGCGTGCTTTTTTACGCAAAACATTCGCCCCTGAGCTGAGCGAAGAGAATGAATGGTTCCCTGATCTTAATAAGGACAGTATTCACGATTGGAGGGATCTCACTGTTGAAAAAGATGAAATATGGAAACTGGAAGACACAAATAAGGATGGTATTGCTGATATTTCCAGACGTATTTTGGAAGATTTTAATGAAGAAATTACAGATGTTGCAGGCGCTTTATTAGTACGTGACAATGATATTTTTGTTGGTATAGGGCCCGATATGTGGCGGGTAGAGGACACCAATGGTGATGGTGTCATGGATAAGAAAACTTCCATTGCGCATGGTTTCGCTGTGCATATTGGATTTGGAGCCCACGGGATGTCCGGAGCAATAGAAGGACCCGATGGTAAAATTTATTGGGGAATTGGTGATATTGGAGCCAGTATCACTACGGTTGAAGGTGATACACTTCATTATCCGAATCAGGGTATGATTGTGCGATGTAATCCTGACGGCACCAACTTTGAGGTATTTGCAAGAGGACTTCGAAATACACACGAATTTGTTTTTGACGCTTATGGCAATTTAATTTCTTCAGATAATGACGGGGACCATAGAGGAGAGAGTGAGCGACTTGTGCATATAGTTGAAGGTTCTGATGCCGGATGGCGTTCAAACTGGCAATATGGGAAATATACAGATCCTAAGAACAATAGTTATAAAGTATGGATGGATGAAAAGCTATATCTCCCCCGCTGGGAAGGACAGGCGGCCTATATAATTCCTCCAATTGCCAATTACCACAATGGCCCAACAGGGATGGTTTATAACCCGGGGACTGCCCTTGGAAAGGACTGGCTAAATCAATTCTTTCTTGTTGAATTTGTGGGAGATCCTGCACTTTCACATATTTGGTCCTTCAGTTTAAAACCAAAAGGGGCCTCCTTTGATCTGGAAAAGGAATTGGATGTCTTAAGTGGCGTCTTACCTACCGGTTTACAATTTGGGCCGGACGGTGCGCTATACCTGGCCGATTGGATTAACGGTTGGGGAACCAAAAATTATGGCCGGGTTTGGAAATTGGACGTTGAGGATTCAAAAAACGATTTAAAAGAACAAAGACTGGAGACACAAAGGCTTATGACCTTAGAATATGAAGATCTATCTGCCGATGATCTGGTTGAGCTACTGGCATATCCGGATATGCGTATAAGAAAAAAGGCTCAATTTGCGCTTGCAGACAAAACTTTTTGGGGATACAGGGCATTGAAAGATGTAATTCTGGAAGATCAAAACCAATTCGCAAGAATACATGCAATTTGGGGAATTGGTCAGATTGCTTCAGATAATCTTAAGAAGGCCCAACCTTTAATGGATTTATTGGATGACAAGGATCCCGAAATCATAGCCCAGGCGGTAAAAGTCCTTGGAGATGTAAAATATAAGGAGGCAGGAGACAAACTTATTTCTTTATTAGTACACGAAAACGAAAGAGTGCGTTTCTTCGCGGCACAGGCATTGGGAAGAATAGAATACACAGAAGCCATTCAGCCTTTAATTAATTTCCTGGCCGTAAATAATGATGAGGATGTCTACTTGCGTCATGCCGCAGTCCTGGCTTTGAGCCGTATTGGTGAAGTTGAACCTATGGTTGCATTATCGGAGAACCCGGAAAGAAGTCTGCGGATTGCCGCAGTATTAGTCTTAAGAAGACTTCAAAATGAAGATGTAGCGGTATTTTTAAAAGACCATGATGAATACATTGTAGCAGAAGCAGCTAGAGCCATTAATGACGATTGGTCAATACCTGAAGCCATGCCGGCACTTGCAGGTCTTTTGGAGGAAGAAAGATTTACATCAGAACCGTTGCTTCGTAGAAGCATCAATGCAGCTTTAAGAGTTGGTGGTGAAGAAGAATTAGATATGCTTATTTCATTTGCAAAAAGAACTGATGTATCTGGTGATCTCCGGGGAGAGGCTTTGGCGGCCATAGGCACATGGGCATCCCCTTCCGTTTTAGACCGGGTAGATGGGCGCTACAGAGGAGAAATTAGTCGTGATTCAAATATTGTTAAACAAAAAATTCAGGGTGATATTCCGGTATTCCTAAAAGACAGCAATCCATATATTCTTATTGGCACTTCTAAAATTCTGGGAACTCTGGGCATATCTACATATAATTCTCAGCTAAAATCTATTCTGACTAAGGACCGAAGACCTGAGGTAAGAGTCGCTATGATAGAAGCTTTGGGAGAATTACATGACAATGCAATTGCCTCAATTGTAAAAATGGGGATGCGCGACAAAGATGAAAACGTTCGAGCAGCCGCTGTGGGTATGATCCCTGAATTAAATATTTCGAAAAATGAATTACCTGGTGTAATAGGTCCAATTTTTAAAAATGGATCAATAAGAGAACAACAAACAATGATAAGTGCTTTAGCAGAGATGCCCCTTGATCAAAGTCAGGATGCATTGATTAATCTGATTCAAAAAGCAGGGAACAAGCAACTGAATCCCGGAGTTATCCTGGATCTGATTGAGGCCGTTGAATCAACTCATTCGGAAGATTTGATTGCCCGTTTAAGCAAACTCAAAAACAGTGGGTATTCTATAGACTCATATAAGGAAGCTCTTTATGGTGGCAGTAATTGGCCGGGTGCGAATGTCTTTAAGAATAATTCCGCGGCACAGTGCGTAAGATGCCATGCACTTGATGGGGCAGGTGGAAAAGTGGGCCCTCCTATGGACAATATTGCGAATATACTAAGCAGAGAAGAAATCTTGCAATCCCTTATTGAACCCGGAGCCCGTTTGGCTCCCGGATATGGATCTGTTGTGTTAACCCTTAAAGATGGCCAGGTGGTATCGGGATTTCTTACAGGGGAAAACAAGGAGGAAATAATTCTCAGGACTTCGGATGCAGAGCCAATGGAAATTGCGATATCAAGAATAAAAAAAAGAGATAATATGCCTTCGGCAATGCCACCAATGGGAACGGTATTATCCAAAAGGGAACTAAGAGATTTGGTTGAATTTTTGTCTAATTTAAAAGGGAAATAATCAGGGGAATTTCGCAATTTATATTTGTTCCTTTAGTTATCGAATCCACCGTGGATTATCGAATTTAATTATTACCTTAATCAGGGATTTTTTATTGATGAGACTTCGACATAGGACGATTAGTATAGCGTTCCTTAGCTCTTTTCTAAAAAAAGCAATCTAATTTCATAGCAATAATTGGATTTCAACATTAATAATTCCCATAAACCAACTTAATCATCAATAAATCATATGAAATTTAAACTTTTTGCCTTAATCTTCATTTTTCACCTCAATATTGGCGCGCAAGAGACTAAAAAGGACTATACTGAGGCTTTTAAAGTAATTGAAGTTTGGCTTGATGCACAAAAAGATTACGAAAAGCTTCCTGGCATTTCGGCTGCAATTATTGAGGATCAGGAAATAATCTGGTCTGGCGCTTTTGGTAAAGCAAATATCGAAGCAGATGTGAATACCGAAACAAATACGATTTGCAGTATCTGTTCTATTTCAAAATTATTTACTGCCACTGCCATTATGAAGCTGTATGATGAAGGTAAGTTGCGTCTGGACGATAAAGTGAGTGATCTTTTACCCTGGTATAACCTGGATCAGAAATATTCAGATTCCGGACCTATTACCGTGCGTACTTTATTAACCCATTCCTCCGGGTTACCAAGAGAGGCCAATTTTCCTTATTGGACGGGCCCGGATTTTCCATTTCCAACCCAGGAAGAAATCAAAAAAGAGTTGGGCAATCAGGAAACTTTGTACCCTGCATCCACCTATTTTCAATATAGTAATCTAGGCCTTACCCTGTTGGGAGAAATTGTGGAACAGGTATCAGGAATATCTTTTACTGCATACGTTGAAGAGCAAATTATAAAACCCCTTCAGCTTAACGAAACACGAACACAACTCCCTGAAAATTTATATGGCAGTCAATTGGCGATAGGCTATTCATCTTTAAACAGGGAAGGGCAGCGTCAAAAGGTGAAGCTATTCCAGGCAAATGGAATTACCGCCGCTGCAGGATTCTCGTCCAATGTACTGGACCTTGGTAAATTTGCTTCCTGGCAATTTCGCTTAATGGATTCAACAATCACAGAAATAATAAAACCATCAACTTTAAAATATATGCAACAGGTACACTGGACCGATCCTGATTGGAAAACTACCTGGGGATTGGGTTTTGCAGTATCTAAAGGAACTGATGGCACGAAATGGGTTTCCCATGGAGGCAGCTGCCCTGGCTATAGATCCGGTATACAATTAAATCCAAAATCTAAAATGGCTTATACGGTCATGATTAATGCCAATGGTACAAACCCTCATAAATATGCCAGAGAGATGCATGCTATTCTCAATGAGGTGAAAGACGAATCTAAAAGTAGTAAAGTAGTTGAAACCTCAAAAAAAGATATGACAGATTATATTGGTTATTACAGTAATCAACCATGGGGAAGTGAAAGTTATATTTCAAGCTGGGAAGGAAAACTGGTTCTGCTAAGGCTACCCTCCCAATCTCCTGCCAAATCCATGATTTTCTTTAAGCATGTGCAGGGAGATAGTTTTCAAAAAATAAGAAAGGACGATGAACCCGGAGAGATGATAGTGTTTGAACGAGACGAAACGGGGAAGATTACCAAATACAGTCAACATGGAAACTACTCTAATAAAATTAGAAGCTAATGAAATTAAAATCATTTTTTTTACTGGTTGGATGCAGCCTATTTTGTGCTAACGTATCCTCACAAGAACTCAACTTACTGGCGACGGAATTTTTAAACACTTTGGATCCTGAATTAAAGTCAAAGACAATTTTTGCTCTGGATGACGAAGAACGGTTAAATTTTAATTTCATCCCAATAATAAGAAAAGGGCCAACTTTTCACGATTTCAATGACAAACAAAAACAAGCTGCAATGGCCCTGCTGAGAGCGTCATTGAGTAATGAGGGGTTTCGAAAAACAAAAGAAATCATAGAACTGGAAAGTGTTTTACTGAAACTTGAAGGCGGTAATTTCAAAATGCCAGATGGCTCAGGTCGTGATGCACTTAATTATCATTTTTGCGTGTTTAATGATCCCGCAACCCAGGAGTTTTGGGGTTGGCGATTTGAAGGACATCATATTTCCTTTAATTTTGTTGGCTCAAAGGGTAAGATTGTTGCCTCTACTCCATCGTTTCTCGGATCCAACCCGGCTATAGTTCGCGAAGGGAAACAAAAAGGTAAGGAGGTTTTAAAAATGGAGAGTGAATTAGGTTTTGCATTGGTAAATTCCCTTTCAAAAGAACAGTTAGGTAAAGCCCTCTTTGCCGGAGAAGCACCAAGGGAAATTTTCACCACTAATAAACAGGAAGTGACCAATCTTGATCCTTTGGGTATTTCCTATGCAGATTTAAATAAGGATCAAAAAGAAGCTTTAGAAAAGTTACTTATGGTTTATTTGGGCAATTATGAATCCAGGTTTTCCAAATCTCTATTAGACAAAATAAATGCTACAGGAATGGATCAGCTCTCATTTGCATGGGCAGGTAGTTTAGCACCAGGAAAAGGTCATTACTACAGAATACAAAGCCCTGAGATCCTAATAGAATATGACAATACTCAAAATAATGCAAATCATGTTCATACCGCAGTCAGGGATCTTAAAAATGATTTTGGCCGGGATCTTCTGAAGGAACATTATAGTGAAAGCCACAAGCATTAAAAGATAGCGTCTGAGATAGTATTGAATTAACAAATTTTTACTGGTTAACTTAACTATTAGAAACAGGGGCTAATACGAATGGGTATTCATACTTTTTAATACCCAATCTAAGTATAAAAAGCAACGAACTATACAGTTTAACTTTTGAACTATTTCTGCAAACTTTATATTACTTATCTTTAAACGAAGTCCCGTAGAGACTCGCGATACATTTATTCGCTTACATCATATATACCCCCTCTGTATAAAACTTTTATTTAAATGAAAACTCAAAATACTCTGTTGGCAGGTTTATTTATTCTATGCGTGCTTAGCATTAACAATTGTAAAAAAAATACGAAAACGAATCCTGAATTGGCATCTATCAATCTGCTCAGAGGCGAACTCATTTTATGTAGTTCAGAACAATTCGGGGAGGTGAGCTTTTCCCTATCCTGTAATTATGATACCCGGGAAACTTTTGATCTGGCAGTATCCTTATTGCACTCATTTGAATATGAAGAGGCAGAAAAAGCGTTTGTCCAGGTATTGGATGCAGATCCGGATTGTGCCATGGCCTATTGGGGAGTGGCTATGAGTATTGTCCATTCATTATGGTATCAGTCTGATAATAGTTACTTAGAAAAAGGATCAAAACTTCTGGAAATTGCCAGTAAAATTCCTAAAGGAGAAAGAGAAAAGGATTATTTGGATGCAATAAGTATATATTATAAAGATTGGGATACGGTTGATCAAAATACAAGGGCATTATTGTATGAAAAGAAGATGGAAAAAATTTATTACAAGTATGCTGACGACATTGAAGCGGCCGTATTTTATGCTTTAGCTCTAAGAGCATCTGCAGATCGTAAGGATAGGAGCTACAAGAATCAAAAAAAATCAGGTAAGATTCTTGAAAACTTATTTATAGACCAACCCAACCATCCTGGAATAGCCCATTATATCATTCATAATTATGATTACCCAGAATTGGCTCATTTAGCTTTACCTACGGCAAGAAGATATGCGGATATAGCACCGGCCTCATCACACGCCCAGCACATGCCTTCCCATATCTTTACACGCTTGGGATTATGGGATGAATCTATACAATCTAATGTAAGTTCGGCGTCTTCAGCGCGATGTTATGCCGAGGCAAGTGGAATGGCTGGCCACTGGTCTAACGAGCTTCATGCCATGGGTTATTTGGTATATGCCTATTTACAAAAAGGCGATAATGAAAAAGCAAATGAACAATACCAATACATGAAAACAATTTACGACGTGTATCCTTCAAATATAGCTGCCATTGCTTATCCCTTTGCTGCTGTACCTGCAAGAATTGCCCTGGAAAATAGGCAATGGGATGTCGCGGCCAATCTTGAATTTCATGAATCGGAGGTAAAATGGGATCAATTTCCATGGCAAAGTTCTTTACTTCATTTTACCAGAGCTATAGGCTCGCTTCATCTAAAAAATTTTAATACTACGAAAGAAGAATTAGAAACCCTTAGCACATTAAGGCAACAAATAATAGATAGCGAAAATGAAGCTAATGCAAACCAGATATTAATCCAAATGAAAATAGTACAAGGTTGGCTAGATTTTTATAGTGAACAACAAGATTCGGGTATTAAACTATTAAAAGAGGCCGTAGAAATGGAAGATATCATTGGCGTGCATGGTATTACACCTGGTAAATTGATTCCGGCCAGAGAATTTTTGGCAGAAATGTTACTGGCTATGGATAAACCACAAGAAGCTTTAGAAGTATATGAGAAAAATCTAAGTGTGAATCCTAATCGTTTCAACGGAATTTATGGGGCAGCAGTGGCTGCAAAACGATTTGGTGATCAAGAAAAAACATCCAGGTATTTTGAAGATCTTTTAAAACTTACGGAATCATCGCAAAGTGATAGACCCGAAGTAGAGGAAGCAGCAGCATTTATTCAACAACATACCAGCTGAAATCTCGACAATATGATCACGAAATACAATCAACAAACATTAATAATACTGTCATGAAAAAAAAATCGGGCCTTATCATTATCGCAATTGGGCTAGTTGCACTTGTATATTTTTTGCCGAGTCAAAAAAGTGACAAAAATCTGGATAATTCACAAAAAGCCTCCTTTTACTCAATCAAATGCACTGTTGCTAAATATTTATTAAGCGATGTGGACACCACGCAGCAGATATCCCCCTTGTTCGAAAACCTTGGAAGTTTGAGTTTTCCGATAACTACCTCCAAAGAAATGGCGCAAACTTTTTTTAATCAGGGTTTAAAACTCACCTATGCTTTTAATCATGCTGAAGCACACCGCTCCTTTATGGAAGCATCCAGGCTGGATCCGAACTCTGCTATGACCTATTGGGGACAAGCCTATGCCCTGGGGCCTAACATAAATGATCAATTGCCGCCTGACGAGCGCAAAGAGAAATATAATGAGGCACTAGCAAAAGCTAAAAAAATGGCCGCTAATGCAAGTCCAAAAGAACAGGCTTTAATAAATGCACTTACATCCAGATACAGTACAGATCTTACCATGGATGTGGCGGAATTGAATACGGCTTATATGAACGCCATGACCGAAGTAGTAAAGCAATTTCCCGAGGATTCAAATATTCAAACCTTATATGCAGCTTCAGTCATGAATACGGTACCGTGGAATTATTGGGATAAAGATGGTAATCCGTCCCCCAATATTGCCGAAGCAAAGGCCGCACTGGAAAAGGCTATGGAAATTAATCCTGACAATCCCGGAGCGCATCACTATTATATTCATATGGTTGAACTCCCCAAACCAGACCTGGCTGTTCCAAGCGCAGATAAATTGGCTTCTCTTATGCCTGCTGCAGGCCATATTGTTCATATGCCCTCTCATATCTATATCAGAGTTGGCCGTTATCTTGATGCGGTAACAACCAACCAGGCCGCTATTTTAGCAGATGAGGACTATATTTCTCAATGTTATTCCCAGGGACTTTATCCGCTTGGATATTACCCGCATAATATCCATTTTCTTTGGTCTGCCTCAAGTTTATTGGGCGCTAGTGAGATAGCTATTGATGCAGCAAAAAAGACGGCTGAAAAAGTACCTACCGGGGAATTAATAACACTTCCCTTTTTGCAGGATTTTGCATCAACACCAATGCTGGCCTATGTTCGTTTCGGTAAATGGAATGAGATTTTGACTATACCAGCTCCAAATCCGCAGATTAAGCATGTAACTCTCATGAGACATTATGCAAGAGGAATTGCCTTTGTCCGAAAAAACAACGCAAAAGAAGCTCAGGAAGAACTGGATGCCATTGCGTCACTTAAAGAGGATCCGGAACTGGAAAACCTCGTGGCTACAGCTAATAATACCTCCGCTTCAATTGCGCGTTTAGCATATGAGGTAGTTGCCGGAGAATTGGCATCACTTAACGGAGACTTGCCAAAAGCAATTGAACATTTACAAAATGCAGTAGCCTTAGAAGATAAATTAGTCTATACTGAACCTGCCGCATGGCATGTACCAACACGTCAAAATCTGGGCGCAATTCTTCTAAAAGCTAAAAAGTACAATGAGGCCGAAGTTATTTACAAAGAAGACCTGGAGGTATTAAGGCAAAACGGATGGTCGCTTATGGGCTTGTATAAAAGCCTGTTAGCTCAGGGCAAAATGGATGAGGCAGCTCTTATTAAAGCCGAATATGACAAAGCATGGGAAAATGCCGATATTGAAATAGATACTTCAATACTCTAAAAACAGTAGAAGAAGAAGTCCATAAGTTACTTTTATTAGTTTAAGTTTATAAAAACGCATCATTGCAGACTGAATTTTTTAAAAATCCGCATTTAAGGCAAGGAATAATTATATTTCTAGTACTTACATCCTTATTAATTTTCTTTTCCTATTGGTTGCAGGAAGAACAACCGGCAGTTTATAATCCTTCAGATTTAAATCCTGCGTTGGTAGACCCGAGTCTTCAAGGTTTGAATACTAACCATACTGTCGCACCATTTAGCCTGATCAATCAGAACGGGGATACAATAACAGAGATGGATTATGAAGGTAAAATCTATGTAACCGATTTCTTTTTTACACGCTGTCCTAGCATTTGCCCTGTAATGGCGAATAATATGGAGAAATTACAAATTGAATTTTTGAATGATGAGGATGTTAAATTGTTATCGATTTCCGTTACTCCAGAAATGGATAGTGTACCTGTTTTATATGATTATGCCGCTAAAAATGGTGCTATTGATGCTAAATGGAATATTACTACAGGGAAAAAAAAGCATATTTATGAACTAGCACGTAAAAGTTATTTCGCAGTGGTTGAACAAGGCGATGGAGGTTTACAGGACTTTATCCATACTCCAAATTTTGTGCTTGTCGATAGTTTGAAACAGATCAGAGGTATTTATGATGGAACTAGTAACGAAGAAATATCCCGATTGATAACGGATATCAAATCGCTTCAAAGGCTATAGTAGTTGTGGCTTATACAAATTATAGAGAATACATCGAAATAACGGTACCCTAGTATTATTTATGAACATTGTCTGTAAAAATTGTGAGCAATCTTATTCTGAAAAATATAGCTATTGCCCTTACTGCGGGCAGGGCGCCTCAACAAAAAGATTGAATTTCAAAGAATTCCTCAATGACATATGGCTCGCCTTTACAAATACTGATAAAGGTGTTTTTAGATTAGCCTGGGAATTGATTTACAAACCAGGTGAGGTAGCCAGGATGTACGTTGATGGTAAAAGGACCAAATACTTTAATCCTTTTAATTTTCTATTCATAATGGTGGCTTTGGCACTTTAT
>CBDTVT010000077.1:0-13303 GCA_965364275.1 uncultured Eudoraea sp.
CAATCTGGAAATGGAAAAAATGCATCGCTGGGCATTACCGCTCCTTCCAAATTAAACTTAAAGGATTTAGCCTTGTGAATAGCCTGGTTTAAGGCGTCTACCCTTGAAGTTTGCCCTGTTCCACTGGCGCATAATTGTTTGTTCTTTGCCAAGACAATGGTGTTAGATTTTGTATGCTTACATAGTTTAGAAGCGAAGATCAGGTCTTCCAATTCTTCCTGGCTCGGTTTCTTGGTGCTCACATAATCGAAATCCTCCAGTGAATCCGTTTTAAAATCCTTATCCTGAACAAGAATACCATTCAAGCATGTCCTCACTAGTGTATCAGGCAGAGGTGTTTCTTTTTGAATCAGGACTCTTCTGTTCTTCTTACCCTTTAAAATGTCTAATGCCTCATCATCATAACTAGGGGCAATAACAACCTCACAGAATAAATTATGAATTTCCTGAGCCGTGGGGACGTCAATTTTTACATTGCTTATCAATATGCCTCCGAAAGCGGATACCGGGTCTCCTGCTAATGCATCAACATATGCCTGGTGTATCGTATTTCTTGTGGCCAATCCGCAGGCATTATTGTGCTTGAGTATGGCAAATGTAGGATCATCGTTTTTAAATTCATTCATGAGATTTAAAGCCGCATCAACATCTAATAAATTATTATAGGATAATTCCTTACCATGTAATTTGGTAAAAATGGCATCAAAATCTCCAAAAAAGAACCCTTTTTGGTGAGGGTTTTCCCCATAGCGTAAAATTTTAGCATTGGTTTCACTAATCTTTAAAGCAGCCTCCTTATGATCCTTATTAAAGTAATTGAAAATAGCCGTATCATAATGTGAGGAAACATTAAATGCTTTTGCAGCAAAATGTCTTCTGTCTTCCTGAGTGCTCTCTCCGTCTTTAGTATTAATTAATTCTAAGAATTCTTTGTAATCTTCCATTGAAGAAACACATAAAACATCCTTATAATTTTTTGCAGCCGCACGTATCAGGGAGATTCCTCCTATATCAATCTTTTCAATGATTTCCTGTTCAGATGCACCGCCGGCCACAGTTTTTTCAAAGGGGTAGAGATCCACGATAATAACATCTAATTGCGGGATATCAAATTCTTCTAATTGGGCAACGTCACTTTCGTTATCCTGTCTGTTTAAAATACCTCCAAATACCTTTGGATGTAATGTTTTTACCCTTCCACCCAAAATAGAGGGATAGCTGGTTACATCCTCTACCGGAATTACATCAATTCCTAAATCCCTTATAAATTTTTCAGTACCTCCCGTAGAATAAATCGAAATACTGAGCTCGTCAAATTTTCTTACTATCGGTTCTAGTCCGTCTTTGTGAAATACAGAAATTAATGCTGAGTTAATTTTTTTTGTTGTGCTCATTTTATGGTGCTTAAAATAGAAGTCCTAAAGGACACAAATGTAATTTTTTTGAAGCTATAAAAGAGATTGTGTTATTAACAAAAGAGATAAAGTTTTAAAGAATTTTGGCAACCTCTTTATTGACAAATTCTAAAAAGCCCTCATCTTCCCGGCTAAATGGGTCTGGGGTATTGGAATCTATATCAATCTGGCCAATATTCTCTCCATTAACAAATAGTGGAACAACAATTTCTGCTTTTACATTGATGCTGCAGGCTATATAATTGTCCTGAGCTTTTACGTCCGGTACAACAAAGTTTTCATTGCTCAATGCAACCTGGCCACAAATTCCTTTTCCAAAAGGGATTATGGTATGGTCTGTAGGCTCCCCGGCATAAGGCCCAAGTTTTAATTCTTCTTTATTGCCGTTTTTAAAATAAAATCCAACCCAGTCGTAATATGAAATATTTTCTTGTAACAGGTCACAGATTTGTTGAAGGCGTATCTTTATTTCAACATCTTCGCAATTTACAATTGATTCTATTTTTGGCCTTAATGCACTTAACATTTATGTATTTTTTGTAAAAGTATTCAAAATGGAAATTTAATTTAAATCGTTTTCAACAAAACTTATCTAAATAAGCTTTCAAATTAAAACAAGACAATCTTTAAACTTATGTTAATCAATGCAATAAAAGCTAAAGTTTTGTAGTTTTGCTCTATAAATGAAGGAAGCTTTGCGTCAAATAGCATCTGTTGCCATGGCACTTTTAGTGTTGTTCTCTACCATGTCTTTTACGGTAGACATGCACTATTGTGGAGACCGGTTGGTAGATTACAATTTTTTTGAAACTGCAGACCAATGCGCTATGAATGCAAGTCCTTCGGAAACACCAGGCGAGAATTCTGTTGTGGAAATGGTGATGGACTGCTGTACCGACATGGAAATAGTCCTGGAAGGACAGGATGATTTGAAAATTTCTTTAGATCAGCTGACTCTGGAGCAGCAGACTTTTGTTTCCACCTTCTTGTACGCCTATGTTAATTTGTTTAAAGGGAATGATAAATGTATCATTTCTTTTAGAGAGTATTCTCCTCCTCCTCTAATAAGGGACATACAGATTCTCGACCAGACTTTTCTAATTTGATTTGATATTTTTTTAGGGTGTATTTAGTTCACCGTATTCAGGTTCTACGGACTTTGATTAAAGTTTTCTTGAACCTGATACTCCTAAGGAATAATCTTTATTAAATCAAAAAAGAGCATGCAAAAATTATATAAAGTTTCCGGAATGACCTGCGAAGGTTGTTCTAAGACAGTTTCTCAAAAACTTGAAAAAGTTGAGGGGGTGAACAAGGCTATTGTTGACCTCGCTAAATCTCAGGTTGAGATAAAAACAGATCGCGGAATTCCTCTCGAGGAATTAAAAAACGCGCTTCTTCCTAAATATGAATTACAGGATATGGAACGAACTGCCAAGGCAATATCGTCTATCCCACATTCTGAGAACCAAAACCCGTCCAAGTGGGTTCAGCTTAAACCTCTTTTCCTGATTTTTACGTATATCAGTGCTGCAGCTATACTCTTAAATTTTCAAAATGGCGATGTTCAAAGCGCTATGTTAGATTTTATGGGACTCTTTTATATTGTATTTAGCTTTTTTAAATTACTTGATTTAAAAGGTTTTCCGGAAAGTTTCAGTATGTATGACCCTTTGGCTCGCCAGTTACCTATTTATGGCTGGGTATATCCATTTATAGAAGTCTTATTAGGGCTTATGTTTCTTATGAGAATCCAGGTTCATTTGGCGTTAATTGTGACGGTGGTTATTCTCGGAATCACAACTGTTGGTGTTATACGTTCTGTGTTGAGCAAAAAGCGCATAAGATGTGCTTGCCTGGGAACTGCATTAAACCTTCCCATGACCGAAGCCACAATTATAGAGAATGTGATTATGCTATTGATGGCTGGTTATATGCTCATTAATATGTCACTAAACTTTAGGTAATGATGAGGAATTACTTACTTATTTTATTCGTTATCCTTCCCCAATGTTTTTTTGCCCAGGAGTTTATAGAAGGGATGGTAATGGAAGCCAATAGTGCAAATAAACACATCGGACTTTCAGGAGCTAATATTTATTGGATGGACTCTCAAATCGGGACGGTCACTGGAGCAGACGGTACTTTTAAAATCTCTTATTCCAAAGACTATTCTAAGTTGATCATTAGTTATGTAGGATTCCAGTCTGATACGTTAACTGTTGATTCACCAAAAATGATTCACCATTGGTTACAACCCTCAAATGAACTGGAAGAAGTGGTGGTATCTAAAAAAAGAGATCCTTTACAAAAAACATATTTCAACGCTCGAAATGTAGTAACAGTAAATAGTGCTGAATTACTTAAAGCGGCTTGTTGCAATCTTTCGGAATCTTTTGAAACGAATCCATCTATTGATGTAAATTTTTCTGATGCATTAACGGGGACCAAGCAAATTCAGATGTTAGGATTAACCAGTCCGTATTTACTTATTACACAAGAGAATATTCCAATGGTCAGGGGAGCTTCCCAGGCTTACGGACTTACTTTTACGCCAGGGACCTGGGTAGAGAGTATTCAAATCTCAAAAGGTGCAGGCAGTGTGGTTAATGGCTACGAAAGTATATCGGGACAAATTAATACTGAGCTGATAAAACCCTTAACTGAAGAACCACTTTTTATAAACGGATATATTAACAGAAATGGTCGTATAGAAATAAATACGCATTTAAGCCATAAATTGACAGATAAGTGGAGCAGTGGTCTCTATATTCACGGGAATGGGAGAAATACCAGGGTAGACGAAAATAATGACGGATTCCTTGATGCTCCCCTGGCCAGCCAGATTAATATCCTGAACAGATGGCAGTTTCAGGATGCGGAAAAAGGATGGGTAAGCTTTATCAATCTGAGGTTTCTTAAGGATGAGAAGCAGGTAGGACAGAATATATTTAACCCTGCCACTGACAAGTTTACAACCAATGCCTGGGGTAGTGAGATAGATACAAAAAGATTTGATACCTCACTAAAACTAGGCTATGTATTTCCCCAATTACCCTTCCAGAGTTTTGGGTTTCAGGCTTCTTATAGTTATCATGATCAGGAATCCTATTTTGGATTCAACCGCTACGATATTACTCATGAAAGTATTTATTCTAATATGATTTTTAACTCCATTTTAGGTGATACCAGAAGTAAATTCAAAACCGGACTTACCTTTGCTTATGATGCTTATGATGAACTTGTGAATACGGAAAATTATTCAAGGACTGATAGTAGTGTCGGAGCTTTTTTCGAATATAGCTATAATGAATTGGAAAAAGTGAGTTTAATAGCAGGAGTGCGTGTAGATGCACATAACAGACTAGGAACTTTTGTAACCCCTAGATTTCATATTCGTTATACCCCCTGGGGAAAAGCAAGTTTTAGGGGGTCGTTTGGAAGGGGCAGAAGGGCAGCCAATATTTTTGCAGAAAATCAACAGTTGTTTGCCTCATCACGACAAATAAATTTGATAGATTCCGGGGGGAAAATTTATGGACTTGACCCCGAGGACGCCTGGAATTATGGCATAAGTTTACTTCAGGGATTTAATCTGTTTGACAGAGTGGGAAACGTTACAGCAGATTTTTACAGGACAAATTTTAGAAATCAGATTGTAATTGATTGGGAAAATGCCAGAGAAGTATCTTTTTCTAATTTAAATGGAAAAAGTTTTGCAAATAGTTTTCAACTTGAATTAAATTATGAAGTTATAAAAAACCTCGATTTCAGGGCCGCTTATAAGTATTATGATGTAAAAACAACCTATCAGACAGGCTTGTTGCAAAAGCCTATTCAACCCAAGCACAGATTTTTTGCCAATCTTAGCTATGAAACTACTCCGAAACCGAACGGGGCACAATGGCGGTTTGATTATACTTTTAACAGGATTGGCGAACAGCGTTTGCCGGATACTTCATTAAATCCCGAAGAGTTTCGGCTCGAGGAATTCTCAGTACCTTATAGTCTAATGAATGCACAGATTGCAAAGGTGTTTTCTAATAAAATTGAGATTTATGCCGGTGTAGAAAATATGACTAATTTTAAACAGAAAAGTCCGGTTTTAGCATCACAGGATCCTTTTGGTCCATATTTTGATACAACTATAGTTTATGCACCCGTTTTGGGTAGTATGTATTATGCAGGTTTTAGATTAAAAATATAAATCAGTAAAAAACAGAAAAATTCATTTATTTACAGAATCATGAAGAAAATCATAAGCCTATTATTTATCGTCTTTATTACAAATGTATATGCACAGGAGAAAAATAAAAAATTAACTTTTGAGGTTGATGGCAAATGTGAAATGTGCAAGATGCGAATTGAAAAAGCATCACTAGGGGTTAAAGGTGTAAAATATGCGCAATGGGATATTCCTTCGCATCATTTGGCATTGATATTTGATGAAAATAAAACAGATCCCATGCAGATTAAAACTGCACTGGTTGAAGCAGGTCACGACACAAAGGAACTAAAAGCCTCACAAGAAGCCTATGACAGTGTGCATCCATGTTGCAAATACAGGGATGACTCTTCAGATGATAGCAAAGAACATTGAATCGTCCTTTAGACGATTTTTTGATGTGTTTTCTAAAACCATCTATTTGCGGGCCTAAAACATAAATACAGCGTATTTCTTTTGTAAGGTTATTTCTCTTTGCCATACTAAACATATGGAATTGAGGAACTATGGTTTTACGTACTACCATTTATACTTGTCTTTTACTATTTGGACAGCATGTTTTTGCTCAAACCTGTTGTTCAGGTGGTGTGCCTCTGTCTAACAATTTAGGATTACCAATAGAAGAAAGCGGTATATGGCAGTTTGGACTGAACTATGATTACAATAATTTAAGCACCCTTTATGCCGGTAATAATAAATTGAATGATGATTCCCGGCAGAGGATAACAAATTCTGTTTTGTTAAGTATTGGTTACTCCGTAACAGACAGGTTTGCTTTGGAAGCACTTTTTAGTTGGGTGAACCAAACAAGGACAATTACACAATTTGGGAACAAGAATTTAACGGAAACTTCAGGTATTGGAGACGCAGTGCTTTTGGCAAAGTATGCTTTCCCTGAAACCTTAGGTGCAAAAAGCACAATAAATTTAGGCCTTGGGGCGAAAGTGCCATTGGGGAAGTCTGATCTTACTAATGAGGATGGAATTCTTTTAACGGCAGACCTTCAACCGGGAAGCGGCGCCTGGGATGGACTGGGATGGTTGTCTTTCTCGAAGGCATTTGACTTTAGACCTTCGGCCACTTTTTCAGGAAATTTCACTTATAGGTTTACTGGTGTTAATAATTCATATTTAAATAATACTTCTACCTATGAGTTTGGAAACGTCTTTCAGGCTAATTTGGGATATACAGATCAGTTTTTTCTTTTTAACACCATTTTCAATCCGGGACTTATTTTTAAATACCGGAATGCTTCTATTGATAAAATAAACAGTTCTAATCTCCCAAATACAGGAGGCGAGTGGGTTTTTGTCAGACCTGAATTAAGTATTCATATTATTGCCAATCTTTTGCTTACCCTACGCCTGGAATTACCCATTTATAGTTATGTTGATGGAACACAATTAACACCCACTACAAGATTTACTGCCGGAGTGTATTTTAAGCTTAATAACAAAAACAAAACAATAAATTTATAGCTATGAAAAAGATCGTAACGTTTATTATTTGTGCCATGATGTTCCAATATTCGTGTAGTTCATCCAGCACACAGGATCAGGACATTGATCCCAATAATGAAAATCCACCTGAATCTTCTGTCTGGAGCATACCTTTGGCAGATGTTTTTGACGGAGGTCCCGGAAGAGATGGGATACCTGCACTTGAGAATCCCGGATTTGTTTCTGTCGAGGATGAGTTTTCACTTTTAGAAGGGGATTTGATTTTAGGTTACAAGAATGGAGATGATATCAGGGCATATCAACATATTATCCTGGATTGGCATGAGATAATTAATGATAATGTTGGTGATGTTTCCATTGCTATTACATATTGCCCTTTGACAGGAACAGGGATTGGTTGGAATAGAATAATAAACGGGAATGAAACCACTTTTGGGGTGTCAGGACTACTTTATAATACTAACCTGATTCCGTTTGACAGGGAAACAAGAAGTAATTGGGCGCAAATTTTGAATGAATCTGTAAATGGCCAGTTGCTGGGTGAAAAAGTAGAATTGATTTCACTCGTAGAAACAGACTGGAAGACCTGGAGGACCATCTATCCTACTACAAAAGTATTAAGTTTAAATACAGGTTTTTCAAGAACTTATGGAATATACCCTTATGTGGACTACAAGACCAATACCAATTTCTTTATATTCCCAGTTCCAAAAGATGATCGATTACCTTTAAAGGAACGCATATTGGCTGTTATAGATGGAACTGATGCCCGGGCATACCGTTTTGTGGATTTGGCAGCTGAAAATTTGGTCAGAGATACATTTAAAGGAAAGGAATACCTGGTTGTTGGTAATGAAGATTTTATGGTTTCGTTTGAACTGGATACTAATTCTAGTAGTTTGCAGTTTACTTATGTATTTAATGGTTCAGAAATTATTTTGCGGGATAATGAAAATAATGAATGGAACATATTTGGCGAGGCAGTATCTGGTCCGCGTAATGGAGAGCGATTAAAATCTTCATCGGCTTTTATGGGCTACTGGTTCTCCATTCCTGCTTTTTATAGTACGGATATCTATAATAATTAGAAGGTATAAGCAATAAAAAAACCACCCTTTTTCAAGAGTGGTTTTTGATTCATTGTTTTGTATTCTTACATCATACCAGGCATTCCACCGCCACCACCCATTGGTGGTCCCGCAGGTGTATCTTCCTTGATGTCGGTTAAGGCACATTCTGTAGTCAGAATCATTCCTGCAACAGAAGCGGCATTCTCTAATGCTATCCTGGTAACCTTTTTAGGATCTATGATTCCTGCTTCAAACATTTTAACATAGGTCTCAGATTTTGCATCATACCCAAAATCACCCTTACCATCATATACTTTTGCTGCGACTACAGAACCTTCTCCACCAGCATTTTCCACAATTGTTCGCAAAGGAGATTCTATGGCCCTTGCAACAATTTGCAGCCCTGTTTCTTCATCTGGATTATCTACGGATACTTTAGAAAGAACAGATTTGGATCTAATAAATGCAACACCTCCACCGGCAACAATACCTTCTTCTACCGCTGCTCTTGTGGCATGAAGTGCATCGTCTACCCTATCTTTCTTTTCCTTCATCTCCACTTCAGAGGCTGCACCTACATAAAGTACTGCAACTCCACCAGCCAATTTGGCCAAACGTTCCTGAAGCTTTTCTTTGTCATAATCAGAAGTAGTGGTCTCTATCTGAGATTTAATTTGATTAACCCTTGTTTTTATATTCTTTGCTACTCCGGCTCCGTTGACAATAGTTGTATTATCCTTGTCAATGGTAACTTTTTCACAGCTCCCCAACATATCCAGTGTGGTATTTTCAAGAGAGAATCCTCTTTCTTCTGAAATTACCGTGCCACCAGTCAAAATAGCTATATCCTCCAACATGGCTTTTCTTCGATCGCCAAATCCCGGAGCTTTTACCGCTGCTATCTTTAAGGAACCTCTTAGTTTATTGACTACCAAAGTAGCCAATGCTTCTCCATCTACATCTTCAGAAATAATCAATAACGGTTTTCCAGATTGTGCTACCGGCTCAAGAACTGGTAACAGGTCTTTCATTGTTGATATTTTTTTATCAAACAATAGTATATAAGGACTTTCAAGGTTTACAATCATCTTGTCTGAATCGGTGACAAAGTAAGGAGAAAGATATCCCCTGTCAAATTGCATACCTTCAACAACATCTACATAAGTATCTGTTCCTTTTGCTTCTTCAACTGTTATAACGCCTTCTTTGCCAACTTTTCCGAAAGCTTGTGCAATAAGTTCCCCAATGTTTGCATCATTGTTGGATGAAATGGTTGCCACCTGTTTAATTTTTTCAGAGGAATCACCTACTTTTTTAGCTTGCTTGGTTAAGTTTTCAACAATGGCCTCAACCGCTTTGTCAATTCCTCTTTTAAGATCCATCGGATTAGCGCCTGCAGCAACATTTTTAAGTCCTTCCTTAACAATGGCCTGCGCTAATACTGTAGCCGTGGTAGTTCCGTCACCTGCTAAATCATTTGTTTTAGATGCAACTTCTTTTACCATTTGTGCACCCATATCTTCCAGAGCATCTGCCAATTCTATTTCCTTAGCTACGGTAACACCATCTTTAGTTACTATAGGAGCTCCAAACGATTTACTTACAATTACATTTCTTCCTTTAGGTCCTAAGGTTACTTTTACTGCGTTGGCCAGTGCGTCAACACCTCTTCTCAGGCCATCCCGTGCTTCAATATCAAACTTTATATCTTTTGCCATTTTCTATTTGTAATTTTAGTTATTAAATAATTGCTAAAATGTCGCTTTCCCGCATCATTAGATAATCGGAACCGTCGAACTTAAGCTCAGTACCGGAATACTTTCCATAAAGTACCGTATCTCCGACTTTAACTGTTATTTTCTCATCTTTGGTGCCCGGACCAACTGCCACGACTTTCCCTTTTTGTGGTTTTTCCTTGGCGGTATCCGGGATATAAATCCCTGATGCCGTCTTGGTCTCCGCTGCCATAGGCTCTATTAAGACCCTGTCTGCAAGTGGTTTAATGTTTACTTTAGCCATATTACTTAGTTTTTAGTTTAAAATGTCTCCTTCTATTGGGCAGAAATTATGCCATTGCTTAAAAACTGACATAATGTTAAAATAAAAATGCCAGCTTGTCATTTATGCTGGCATTTTAATATATTTCATTTCTGAATACTACTGTATTGAATCTGAAGGATTGCTATTGTCAGTTGCAGGCAATTGTTCCGGTACCTCTTCGGGAACTACATTCTCAATATCATCACCTTGCAGTAATTTAGATTCCGCTTCCCCAAAATTCCCTTTAAGCGCTACATTGGATAATAAAATAAGAATTATTAATAAAGTAGCCAATGTCCAGGTACTTTTATCCAAGAAATCCCCGGTCTTTTTTACACCGCCAACAATTTGAGTTCCTCCTCCGCCAAACGAAGAAGATAGTCCGCCTCCCTTAGGGTTTTGGACCATAATAACCAATATCAGGAGTAAACAAACCACTATGATAAGGACCAAAAATATTGAAAATGTGCTCATTTATTTTGTATTTTCTTGCTGTAGCTTTCGCACTGCTTTTATTCGGTTTGCAAAGAAACTACTTTTTTCTGGATATTTCAAACTTAAAATCTTGTAAGCCTGAATGGCTTTTTTATACTTTTTTTGCTCCAGATAAACCTTCGCCAGAGTTTCGGTCATCAACTCATTTTTATCTATTGTAGTTGATTCTTTAATGTTAACGATTGAAGTCAGATTTTCCGTTGGAACTATCTTAGGCTTATTCTCTATAAACTTATCTATTAACTCAAATTTTTTCTTTTTTAGGATGTCCTCTTCTAATGGAAAATGAATATCCTTCATTTCTTCTCTGTATTCTTCTTTTTCCCTTTTTATTGATTTAAATGAAGTAAGCTGTAACCACTCCCCAAAAGAATGTTTTTCTCGTTTTGTAAAGGGTAGGGGTTTGCCAAGCTCTAATTCTTCCGCTGCCTTTTTTTGAGCCTCTATGAATTTATCTACTTTAGGATCTTTTGATACGAAAAGCGAAGGGTCAAGGATCTTATCGGCGTCTTTAGCTGTTTGAGGTAAAGGATTATCCCGCGAATCATCAATAAGGTGAGTATCAGCATCCGGGTTAGGTTCAACTTCTTCTGAGATGATATCCTTGTCTGCCAAGGGTAAAGTTTTACCAGAAATAGTATCTGCAATTGAATTTTGAAGAAACACTTCGGAGGTAATAAAATCGAAAAGTATATCCCTGTCGGCGGTGTAGGCCGCTGTAACTTTTAGGGCATTATTATATTTAAAGCTATTTAGATTCTTGAGTCCTTTTAAATGAAGTGCACGGGCAGCCTGGAAGTACGGATACTCTTTAAGGATATCTTCCAATTGATTGGTCTGAACAGGTTCTAAAACCTTATCCGGATTCTGCAATAGGAATGTAAAATCTGCTACGTTCATATCAATTAATTAATCAACTAATGTATTGAATATTGGCAATATCAGTCGACTCCTTATATCTTTTATTCTGTTATATATTACCAGTCTGCCAGAGATGCATTAAAAATATCCTGCGTTATTCTTTCAAAAATAGCCTCTAGTGCTTCATCTCTGACCGAGGCGAATTGTGTATTCGCGTCGTAATCATAAAAAAAAGAAAACCGCTGTTCAAAATCTACATCTTCTTTGGCCCGATTAAAAAAGCGAACGTTCACGCCCATAGTTAATCTATTCTGGGCAGCTCGCTGTTCTGCGGTGGCCGTCATTGGAGATATCCGGAATTCTACAATTTCGCCCTCATATAATAAATCTGCATCAGAATTACGTAAATCTAGACTTGTTTGATTAAGGATCAGATCCTGTAATGCCAAAGTGAAATCTCTGTCTAAACCGGGTTCAAATGTAGATCCCGGGCTTTGAGATGCATAATTCTGAAAATAATTCACTTGAAATGAAGTTGCCGTACCAACGTCACCCCCGGTAAAGTTATAAGCTCCACAGCCAATTAAAAGGAACAGCAAGGAGATGCTCAAAATACTATTAATTTTTTTTTTCAAAAGATATAGTTCAAAAAGTTATCGGAATAGTTCAATTCAATATTTAGTTACAAATCATATTGTTTAATCTTTCTGTAAAGCGTTCTTTCAGAAATTCCCAATTCTGCGGCTGCTGCTTTTCGTTTTCCCCTATTTCTCTCCAGTGATTTTCGGATTAATTCAATTTCTTTTTCCTGTAAAGAAAGTGTTTCTTCCTCCTCTATTTCCTCTGCAAAATGGTATTTGTCTTCCTGCTGTATTTCCGGTACTGTTTCTATTCTGGCTTCAGGAAGGGGTAAAATTTTTAATGCTTTACTCTCTTCTTCCTTGCTATCCTCCCCGTTCGTGCCATAAATCTTACGGATCAGATTTTCATTTTCTTCCTGTACTTTCGAGGAATCATTGTTTTGAAGCAGTTCCAAGGTAAGCTTTTTGAGATCATTAAGATCTCCTTTCATATCAAACAAGACCTTGTAAAGAATCTCTCTTTCGTTACTAAAATCACTTTCCTTTTTTCTCCTTTCAATTACAGCCGGAAGATTAGAATCGCTGGCATTTGGCAAATAATCGTTTAAAGTTGATAAACTTATATTTCTTTCCGCTTCTAAAACCGATATTTGTTCAGCAACATTTCTTAATTGCCGGATATTTCCGGGCCATCTGTATTTTGTGAGTAGTTGTATGGCATTATCCCGCAGCCTAATAGTTGGCATTTTGTATTTCTGGCCAAAATCCGACGCAAATTTTCTAAATAATAAATGAACATCCTCACTTCGTTCTCTTAGAGGAGGAATATGAATATCTACGGTACTTAATCTATAATATAAATCTTCCCTGAATTTTCCCTCTTTGATAGCCTCTATCATATTCATGTTGGTGGCAGCCACAATACGAACGTTGGTTTTTTGTACCTGAGAAGATCCCACTTTTAGAAATTCCCCATTTTCCAATATTCTGAGTAGCCGTACCTGAGTGGTAAGTGGAAGTTCCCCTACTTCATCCAAAAAGATGGTACCGCCATCTGCAACTTCAAAATATCCTCTTCTGGTCTGTGTTGCCCCGGTAAAAGCTCCTTTTTCATGCCCAAATAGTTCACTGTCTATGGTGCCTTCGGGGATGGCTC
>CBDTVT010000078.1:0-13167 GCA_965364275.1 uncultured Eudoraea sp.
CATTGCACAGGCGCTAATTGGAGACCCTAGTCTTATCATTGTAGATGAACCTACTGCGGGCTTAGATCCGGCCGAACGGATTAGATTCCATAATTTATTAAGTGAGATTGGTGAAAATACTATCGTCATTCTTTCCACACATATAGTTGATGATGTTTCCAATCTTTGTAATAATATGGCTATTATTTGCTTAGGCGAAGTGGTTGCCCAGGGTAACCCGACAGAACTTACGAAGGGTTTCGAGGGCAAGATATGGAAAAAGGGGATAGAAAAAGGAGATCTGGTGGAGTATCAATCCGAAATGCAAGTGATATCAACCTATTTAAAAGCCGGACAGACCATCATTCATGTCATAAGCGAAGAGAGACCCGATTCCACTTTTGTGCCCAGTAAAGCCAATCTGGAAGATGTTTATTTTGCTGAAATCACCTCCAGAATGGAGCGTATCACAGATTAAGCACTACATCACTTAAAAACTATCCACTATGTTTAAAGAAATATTCTTCTTCGAGATAAAATACAGGCTAAAAAGACCTGCCACCTGGGCCTATTTTGGGATCCTCTTTGTTTTCGGACTTATTATTGCTATTGGCGGCAACGGACCGGCCTCAGAAAAAGTATTTGTCAATTCTCCTGTGGCCATAGCTACTATGCTAAGTACCATCAGTATTTTTGGTATTATGCTGGCCAGTGCTATAATGGGCGTTCCTGTATACAGAGATATTGAGCATAAAACAGAAAACTATTACTTCTCCTACCCTATTAGTGAAAAGGGCTATATTTTAGGTCGCTTTTTTGGTTCACTTTCAGTTTTGTTTTTAGTGAGTCTTGGGCTGCACCTGGGGCTGATCATTGGCTTTATCATTGGTCCATATGCCGGGTATGCGGAACCTGAACGTTTTACCTCTTTTAACTTTTGGCACTACATACAGCCTACCATCATTTTGTATTGGAGCAACTTTTTCTTTGCTGGCTGTATCTTTTTTGCACTTGTAAGCCTTACCAAAAAGGTCATGCTTGCCTATGCCGGTGGGGCCATTCTTTTTATTACTTACCTCATAACACTAACGCTAACCCAGGACATAGACAATAAAACTTTGGTAAGTCTAATGGATCCTTTTGGATTTGGAACTTATAATAATATCATAGAATACTGGACTCCTGAAGAACAAAACACCCTAATGGTTCCTTTTAAAGGAATGCTGGTTTGGAATCGCATTCTCTGGGTAGGACTGGGACTTTTGGCTCTTTTATATACCCTGTTCAGATTTGATTTCCAACGCTTTCTAAGTCGGAATTACGATACTAAAAAAAGAAAAACAGTAGAAAAAATTACTGTGGTTTCCTCAACTAATACGCACATTCCAAAGGTTGGTAAAGTATATTCCAGAGCGCTAAACATTAAGCTTCTTTTTAACCTGACTCTGATGGAATTTAAAAATATCATCAGGGATAATTTCTTTATTGCCATTTTGGTGGCCGCTGTGCTTTTCTTGTTTTTCGATGCGTGGTTTGGCTTTCCTATCTATGGTACTCCATCCATGCCCCTTACGTATTATATGCTGGAGGTAAAAGATTTTACCTATATCATTCTAATCTTTGTGCTTATTGTATTTATGACCGGTGAAGTCCTTCACAGGGAACGCAGTGTAAATTACGATCAGATTTTCGGGTCATTACCTGTCCCAAATGGAATCGTATATGGCTCTAAATTTCTGGCACTTACTTTGGTTAGTTTCCTTTTGGTAAACCTTGTCCTCATTAGTGGTGTTCTAAATCAGTTAATAAAAGGATATTTTAACTTTGAGTTCGACATGTACTTCACGGATTTGTATTTGATTGAATTTCCAAAGTACATCACTTTCGTCATGCTTGCTTTCTGCGTGCATTCTTTGGTCACTAAGAAATTTATCGGCCATGTGATCGCTATTGCAATCTGGGCGTTACTTTTTGGGCTGAATAGCTTTTTGGATGTAGATAACAATCTTTATCTATATGGTTATGCACCCGGCTATACAGTTTCAGATATGAATGGTTTTGGCCATTTTGGCACATCTCTTTTTTGGTTTAGAATATATTGGTTAGCCTTTGGGGGTATCCTTACTTACGTAGGTTTCCTTTTTTGGAAACGAGGCACCGATTCGGGAAGCAAAGCCCGTCTTCAAATTGCTAAGGGAAGGTTAAAAGTAGGAACACTTTCTTCCATTATTCTACTGGCTGTCATTTGGCTGGGCTCCGGAGTATTTATCAACTACAATACTAAGACACTGAATCATTATAGGACTGAAAAAACAGGGACCATCGCTTCAGCAGATTATGAAAAGCAATTGAGCAGGTATGATAGAATTGCTCAACCCAAAGTAATCGATGTAAAGGTCAATGCAGACCTTATTCCCGAAGACCGTCAGGCTACTATCAAAGTCGTTTATAAAATGGTAAACAAATCTAATGAGCCCATTGATTCTCTGCACCTAAACTGGGGAGGACCGGGAATCCTTCATAAAACTATTGAGGAATTTAAAATCGATGGAAAGTCACCCGTTCTTGGTAAAAAGTACGAAGCATATGGCTATGAGATTTATTCCTTAGGCAGGACGATGCAGCCCAATGATACCATGGTTTTGGAATTAAAAGTAACAGGTTCTTATGATGGATTTCCCAATGAAGGAAGTGGGTCAGGAATAGTGTACAATGGATCTTTCCTCAACAATGATTTTTTTCCCTCCTTTGGGTATTCCTCACAGGGGGAATTAACCAGTGATCAGGACCGTAAAAAATATGAACTTCCAGTTAAGGATTATCAGTTGCCTCCGCAAGACGACGAATGGGGTTTGCAAAATCTTTTATTTAACGATGATGCAGATTACGTCACTTTTGAAGGGACGGTGAGCACTGCACCAGATCAGATAGCCATTATGCCTGGTTATTTGCAAAAAGAATGGGAAGAAAACGGGCGCAGGTACTTCACTTATAAGATGGAAGGTGTTTTGGATTTCTTTTATAATATTTCTTCCGCCAGATATGACGTTCATAAAGAAGTATGGACCGGCAAAAATGGAGAAAAAGTTAATATCGAAATTTTCCACCATCCTACGCATACTTATAATATGGATCGTTTTGTAAAAGGGGTACGACATTCTATGGACTATTTTGCTGAAAATTATGGACCCTACCAATATCGCCAAATGCGAATTCTGGAATTTCCACGGTACTCCACATTTGCACAATCTTTTCCCAATACTGTTCCATTTGCAGAGAGTTTTGGATGGGTAGGTGATTTTAGTGATCCGGAAGATTTAGATTACGTGTATACCGTTACGGCACATGAAGTGGCACATCAATGGTGGGGACACCAAATTACCCCTTCGGCTACCAGAGGCGCCAATCAGATTTCGGAGTCTATGGCAGAATATTCTTCCCTGATGGTGATGAAAAAAGAATATGGCGTGGATGCAATGCAAGAATTTCTTAAGGAAGAACTTGACCGGTACTTAAGAAGCAGGGCTAATGAAAGTAAATTTGAAAAAACATTACTCGACAATGACAACCAGGCTTATGTTTGGTATAGGAAAGGGGGACTTATTTTATATGCCTTACAGGATCTGATAGGGGAAAAGAATTTAAATGAAGCTTTTAAACGCTATGCCGATACTGCTGCCTTTCGTCCGAAAGCTCCTTTTACGACTACCAGGGAATGGTATCACTTTATTAAAAGTGCCACCCCGGATTCACTACAGTATTATCTTGAGGATAGCTTTGAAAAAATTACACTGTATTCAAATAAAACTTCCAATGCAACTTACAGGCAATTAGACAATGGTCAATACGAAGTCACTATTGATGTACAAAGTAGCAAAAGCCATTTTGATGGTAACGGAAAATTACTTGATTCGCCGGAATCAGCTAATGCACTTGAAATTGGTATTTTTACTGAGGATGTTAAAAATGATTTGGGGATGACTGTTAAATCCCCGCTGTTGTTAGAAAAAAGATGGGTAATTCCAGGTGAGAATTCCTTTACTTATACGGTCGAAAAATTACCAATAAAGGCCGGAATAGATCCTTATAATAAAATGATTGATCGCATCCCGGACGACAATTTAATAGATGTGGAAGAACAATTAGAATAATTAGACTTACCAATAAATTACTCATTTTTAGCACTTTAACACATTATTTGGAGGAACATATTAAATAAGGGGTACCTTTGCAATGTTAAAAGGTTAGACAGCCTCCCTTTATTTCGATCTACCCGGATCTTTAATTTACTCCCGCTCTCTTCAGTTTTTTAATAGCAATATTGCAAAAAAACATTTTATTAGCCAATAATAAGAAAATGTGATTCTGATTTAGATGTTATCTTAAGTGAAAAGTGATTTTCAATATAGACCTCAATTAGTTTCTTCTACATTCCTCAAATTATTTACCGACCCAAGATCATTGATGAACAAGGATGATTCATATCCATTAATATTCTAATTCGGTAGAAGGCTATAAAACTAACATAGTAATACTATTAAAACTCCAAAATTTTCTAAAAGAAGAAGTTCCGACTTTTCAAAAACGTTAAAAGATAGAGTGAATTTCTATTTCAAGGCAAATGATCTTAGTAAACATGCAAACAAGAGCATGATTTTAAAGACCATACTTATGTTATCATTATTTGTTTTACCAATGATAATTATCAACAGTGGTCTTATAACAGGTGCCGGAATGCTATTTATGCTATACCTTATTAGCGGTTTAGGAATGGCAGGAATTGGTATGGGCATTATGCACGATGCCATTCATGGTTCCTATTCCACGAATAAATACGTTAACAAATACCTTGGCTACACCATGAACCTTATTGGTGCAAACTCCACAGTATGGCGGATTCAGCACAATGTTTTACATCATACATTTACAAATATAGATCAAATAGATGATGATATTAATCCTCCCTCTGTTCTGCGTTTTTCACCCCATGCGAAAAAAAACCAAATGCATAGGTTTCAGCATTTTTATGTTTGGTTTTTCTACGCCATGTCTACTATTTCCTGGATCACTTCTAAAGATTTTGTCAGAATAAATCGCTATAGAAAGAAAGGCTTTTTTAGTAAAAAAAATGAATTTAAAACGGAACTGGGAAAATTAATAGGGTGGAAAATTTTCTACTATACTTATGCATTAATCTTACCAATTTTGATAGTACCTCTGGCGCCCTGGATCATTGTTTTAGCTTTTCTTAGTATGCACTTTATGACTGGCATTCTGATCAGTGTTGTGTTTCAGGTAGCACATATCACGCCCAGTGTAGAATTTCCCTTAGCCGATAGAGATGGTTTGGTGGAAGGTGATTGGTACACTCATCAACTGGCAACAACATGTAATTTTTCGCCTAAAAATGGGTTTTTATCATGGTTAATAGGAGGATTAAACTACCAAATAGAGCATCACCTATTGCCTAATATTTGTCATATCCATTATAAAAATATATCAGGTATTGTAGAAATGACGGCTAAGGAATACGACATTCCTTACCATACCAAAAGCACACTTGCTGGCGCTATTTGGGATCATATAAAAATGCTAAAAGAGCTGGGCAGAGTGACACCTTTAGCAGCAACAGTACTAAGGAATTAACGAAAATATAAAAATTAGAAATAAATAAAATAATTAATAATAAATATCAAAGTAATGGAAGAAGGAACAGTAAAATTTTTTAATAGGACCAAAGGATTTGGTTTTATAAAACCAGTTAATTCTGAGGAAGACATTTTTGTACACCAAAGTGGTCTTATTGATGAAATTAATGAGGACGACAAAGTAAAGTTTAATTTGGAAAAAGGACAAAAGGGAATGAACGCGGTAAATGTGGAAGTTATTAACTAAGTCCGGTTAACCAAAAAATAATTCAAAGCCATCATAACCGATGGCTTTTTTATTTCCCGTTATGTGTTTTGTACTAACATTTAAAGGGTAAAACAATTTACATCATTACCTCCTCGGCATAAGTCTTGAATGCAAAGACATTTACATTGGAAAACTATTCAGGATACTCTACCCTAAGGTGATAGATATTGGTGAGTTTTTGCTTAAGTACCTTCTTAATCATTTGAATCTCTTTAAATGTAATATTGGCATTTAAAAATTGATTCCCATTCATCTGTCCGGTAATGATCTTCTCCACAAATTCATCAATAATTTGATAAGTCGGGTTATTTAAGCTCTTTGAGGCTGCCTCTACGGAATCTGCCATCATTAAAATAGACGTTTCCTTAGAAAATGGGATGGGTCCGGGATATCTATAATCTGATTCTTTAAATGGTTGATCTAACTCCTGCTGCTTTTTATAGAAGTAATACACAAAGCTGGTTCCATGATGCGTTCTTATAAAATCGATTACCCGGTCCGGTAAATTGTGCTTCCGCGCAAGTTCTATTCCTTCGATCACATGATTGATGATTATTCTGGCGCTTTCTTTAGGATCCAGATCGTCATGCGGATTTATACTGGTTACCTGGTTTTCAGTAAAATAGGTGGGATTGTTCATTTTACCAATATCGTGGTATAATGCCCCTACCCTAACCAGCATGGCATTGGCGCCAATTTCATTTGCGGAAGCTTCGGCAAGATTCGCAACCTGTAGAGAATGATGAAAGGTTCCTGGTGCCTTATTGGAGAGCTCCTTCAGTAATTTGGAATTCGTATCGGACAATTCGAGCAGGGAAACATCTGAAACCATTCCAAACATTTTCTCATAAATATAAATAAGCGGTTGTGCAAAAAGAGTTAACATACCATTTAAAACGAAAAATCCAAATGTGTACCAGTTCACATTGTCCAGGTTGCCCTCATGAATAATATGAAAAGCAAAATAGCCAATGATATAGATAAGGGTTATCTGGCCTACAGAAATGAATAAATTAGCCCGTTTATAGAGTTCAGATACCGTTAGAATGGTGACGATCCCAGCTATAATCTGCAGAAATATATATTCAAAACTGTTTGGTACCACAAAGCCTAAAATAAGTACGGTTAGTACATGTACAAAAAGTCCAAGCCTGGCATCAAAAAAGGTTTTCAGAATTAAGGGCATTATACACAGCGGTACTACAAAAACATAAGCCTCATTGTATTTTACCACCAGGGTGGTTACAAATACCATGAGTAAAATATTAAAGAAAATAAAGGTCACTTTTACGTTATTCCTAAAAACTTCGGGCCTGTATTTTTTGAGAAACAAAAACAGCATCATAAGAACCAGTGCAACTAGAATGGTATAACCGAAGAGGATAAAATAGTAGTTGTTTTCAGTCCATAGTTCCGATTCATATTCCGCTTTTAAGGACTCCAGTATTTTCAAATTCTCAGCCTCTACTACCTCTCCCCTGGCAATAATAAGTTTACCTTCATCTACATTACCCCTTGTTAGAGAGATTTCAGAAATAGCTTCCTCCAGCTCCCTTCTGGTAAGTTCCTCATCAAAGGAGACATTGGGTTGAAGCACATCAAAAAAAAGAGTTTTAAAGTCCGAGTCATATGTTCCAAGCCTCTTGTCTTTTAGCAACTTGGTAATTGAGTCATCCAAAGTGCGCATTCTGTAAAGCGCATCAGATTGTAAACGCCTTGCTTCGTTATCTTTTATAAGATAAAGGCTGTTTTTAGAGATTAATTCGTCTACCTTTTTTAAGATTCCGTAAGTATATATGGTATCCAGAAAATCTTTTCCGACTGCTTCTAAAATACGCCTAGATCTGTTACTAAATTTATCGGTATTGAAAACAACCGGAAATTTATCTGCAAAAACCTGGTAGGCTTCCGTAGCCAATACTTCGTCATAATTATAATAATCTACCTGATCACTTTCAATCGCATTTCTTTCTTCGGTAATTTCATCGGCTGTTTTCTTAATGGAAAAGTCGAATGGGGCGTAAAGGTTTTCATACTGCCATGGCTTACCTTTTTGAAATTCATATTTAAACTTGCCCCCTCTGGGGAAGAAAAATACAATACAGGCTACGGTTACAACATATAGAATGTACTTATAAATAAGTGATTGGTTTTTATAAACGCCGTCTAAGGTTTTCCCCATAGTTGAAAGTATCTTCTTCAAAAATAGAAAATAATAGTATTATCGATTGCCTTTTAGAGACTAAACACAATGCATTGCACTTAAATTTATTAATTTCGCGTAATTAATCCATTTTCATATGAAAGAGGTTGTTATTGTATCTGTAGCCAGAACACCTATTGGCAGTTTTATGGGTTCTTTATCTACTATTCCGGCTCCAAAGTTAGGAGCTATGGCAATAAAAGGCGCCCTGGATAAAATAAATCTGAGCCCAAATGAGGTTGATGAAGTACTCATGGGCAATGTTATACAGGCGGGAACCGGACAGGCTCCTGCAAGACAGGCGGCCATATTTGCCGGCATCCCAGACACTGTTCCCTGTACTACTATAAATAAAGTCTGCGCATCGGGAATGAAAGCCGTAATGCAGGCGGCACAATCTATTGCGTTGGGTGACACCTCTGTGGTTATTGCCGGAGGGATGGAGAATATGAGCCTGATTCCGCATTATGTTCATATGAGAACGGGGCAGAAATTTGGACCCTCAACACTGGTAGATGGCATGCAAAAAGATGGTTTGGTTGACGTTTATGACCAGAATGCCATGGGAGTGTGTGCAGATGACTGTGCAGTGGAACACGATTTCAGCAGGGAGGATCAGGATAACTTTGCCATCCAATCCTATAAACGATCTGCCGAGGCCTGGAAATCGGGAAAATTTACCGATGAAGTTGTTCCGGTTGAAGTACCTCAGCGACGGGGTGAGCCAATCATTGTTAGTGAGGATGAAGAATATAGGAATGTTAAATTAGATAAGATACCTGCGCTACGGCCAGCATTCACAAAAGACGGTACGGTTACCGCCGCTAATGCATCAACTATTAATGATGGTGCAGCGGCACTGGTATTAATGAGTTTCGAAAAGGCCAAAGAAATGGGTTTAAAGCCTATAGCAACTATTAAAAGTTATGCAGATGCAGCCCAGGAACCAAAGTGGTTTACCACTGCACCGGCCAAAGCACTTCCGAAAGCTATTGACAAAGCCGGAATTTCCTTAGATGATGTTGATTATTTTGAGTTTAATGAGGCATTTGCAGTTGTAGGTTTAGCCAATATGAAGCTATTAAAACTTAATGATAACAATGTAAATGTGAATGGTGGTGCGGTCTCCCTTGGACATCCCCTAGGATGCTCCGGAGCCCGTATAATTATTACCTTATTAAGTGTTTTAAAACAAAATGATGGCAAAATAGGAGCTGCAGCTATCTGCAATGGTGGTGGTGGGGCTTCAGCAATTATTTTGAAAAGAAATTAATTTTCGCTGCAACGGTAGCCTATGCATCACGGTATTTGTCACCTTAATATTGTACCAATTAGAATTCTTGCAGAAGATGCAAGTGAGATGGTAACTCAACTACTTTATGGTGATCATTTTAAAATTCTGGAAAAAAGAAAGTATTGGAGTAAAATTCGCGATGCCTATGATGGTTCTGAAGGATGGATACGCAACAATCAATTTGTTCCAATTGAAAAATCTGATTACTTATCCCTGAAGAATTCAGGTGAATATATATTTTCATCAGATCTGGTATCTTTTGTTAATGATGAGAAGAAGGTAATGATCCCTATAGTGCTTGGCTCCTCTGTTAAAAGTGTAAATTTACTTTCACATCAATTTGACGGGGCCTCAATAAATGGCATAAAGGGAAAATCCAATTTAATTATTACCGCGCTTTACTATTTAAATGCGCCCTATTTATGGGGAGGAAAAACGCCTTTTGGGATAGATGCTTCCGGTTTTACACAAATGGCATACAAGATAAATGGCTATAAGTTATTAAGGTACGCAGAAGAACAAGCTACTCAGGGTGAAGCCTTGAGTTTTATAGAAGAAAGCGAACCGGGTGACCTTGCGTTTTTCGACAACAATGAGGGCGAGATAAATCATGTAGGTCTTATAATGAAGGATAATTTTATCATCCATGTGTTCGGTAAAGTAAGAATTGACAGACTGGACCACACTGGTATCTTCAATACAGAACAAAGAAAATATACCCATAAATTAAGGGTAATAAAAAAGATCATATAAAAAACCCTGACAAAATTATTGCCAGGGTTTTTTTATTAGAAAAATAAACTAAATTATTCTCCAAGTAATTTCTTAATTCTCATGAAATTTTCAGTGTCTCCCAAAGCACCATAAATATTCTTTAATTGTGTCATTACGCTTTGATTTTCAGGATTGGTTTTCAGAGCTTGTTCCAGGGTTATTGCTCCTGTTCTAAACAAGTCATCCTTTTCTCTTTTTAATTCTTCATAACGCGCTATATCTGCCTTAGAATTTCCTAAGCTGTTCATTTCGTCTATCAGACCATTTCCCTGATCTACATAGGTCGTAGAGAGGTTCAACTGAGCGTTTACATAATTCGGATCTATCTCCAATGCCCTGCTATATGCTTGCCGGGCTGCTTCTATATTCCCCTGTTCCATATTAATTACACCTATATTATATTGCAAATCCGCATTATCCGGTGCCATTTCAGCCGCTTCTGCCATAAGCTCCTTAAACTTATCCTTATCACCCATTTTGTAATATAAGTTAGCTTCACTCAGGACCAAATTTACATCGTTGGGGTTGTTTACTCTTGCATCAGTAAAAGCAGCAAGTGCTTTATCGTCCTGACCTAATTGTGAATATATCAAAGCCATATTTTTAACTATTTCGGCTTTCTTTGATGGAGTTTTTTCATCCTTAGGATCTTTATAAGCACCAGACTTAATCATCAAATCCCTTTGAGTCTTTTCCATCATCTCCTCCACGCCAGTTGCTATATTAGTAGCCTTATAAACCACACCGCTGCCATCATAATTAATATCCCGTAATTCCTTGTAATAACCAAGAGCTTCATCGTAATGTCCACCATTTACCGCACTACTTGCGGCATAATATAAATAAATAGTGTCTTTTGGGCTCAGCGTATAACTTAAATAGAGCTTTTCTGAAGCCTTTTTGAATTCTTTATTACCGTTATCCTCAACCGCAGAATTTACCAAATCAGCAGTTATAGCTGCTATACGCTGATTTGTTTCGTCAGCATGCTTTCCTTTTGGACCTTCAATGCTCAAGACTTTCTTAAAGGAACTAATTGCTTCGTCAAAAGCATCGTTATCACCTTTATTGGCAAGATCTGCATAGGTTTTACCTCTAAGAAAGAAATAGTCTGCCTGGATTTTTTCATCCTTTCCACTGATCATTCCCTGAATTCCATCCAAAGATGTTTTGGCTGAGGCCGCATCACCCGCTTTTAAGGCTTTTTCAGCGGCTTTGAGTTCTGTCTTCTGTGAAAATCCGCTTAGTGCACAGCACATAACGGCTATAAATAAGAGTCTAGTTTTCATATTAAAATTAAATTAATTATTAGTGTTTATTTATTAATCTTTTTCGGTTTCCGTGTTATCTTTATCAAGAGCCGTGCCATCTTCAGCCTCCACTTCTATATCCATTATATCAACCTCATCCAGATTATCCTCATCCTTCATTACTTTGGCGACGGCTGCTATAGAGTCAGTGTCTTTCAGGTTGATCAACTTAACACCTTGAGTAGCCCTACCCATAGTTCGCAGGTCATCAACACTCATCCTAATAGCTATACCTGATTTATTTATGATCATTAAGTCATCAGAATCAGAAACATTTTTAATGGCCACCAGACCGCCAGTTTTATCGGTTATGGAAATGGTCTTCACGCCTTTACCTCCTCTATTGGTAATCCTGTAATCATCAATACTGGATCTTTTACCATATCCATTCTCCGAGACCACCAATATTTCGTCATCAAAATTATTTACAGACACCATGCCTATTACCTCATCATTTTCATCCGCCAATCTTATGCCACGGACACCAGAAGCATTACGTCCCATAGGTCTGGTCTTGCTTTCTTCAAACCTGATAGCCTTACCCGATTTAAGCCCGAGTAAAATCTGGCTTGTCCCAGTGGTTAGCTTGGCTTCTAAAAGTTCATCATCTTCTCTTATGCTAATTGCAATAATTCCATTTTGACGTGGCCTGGAATACTGTTCCAATGATGTTTTTTTAACTGTACCTTTTTTCGTAGCCATAATTACATAATGGCCATTCACATATTCCTCATCCTTTAAATCTCTGGTACAAATAAATGCTTTTACCTTATCATCCTGTTCAATATTCACCAGGTTTTGTATGGCTCTGCCTTTTGATGTTCGACTACCTTCGGGAATTTCATATACCCGCATCCAGAAACACTTTCCCTTTTGGGTAAAGAAAAGCATATATTGATGGTTTGTACCCACAAAAAGATGCTCAAGAAAATCCTCAGTCCTTGTGGATGAGGCTTTTTGCCCTACTCCTCCCCTGTTCTGTGTTTTATACTCACTTAGCGGTGTCCTTTTTATGTAACCTGCATGCGAAATTGTGATTACTACCTGCTCATCAGGTATCATATCTTCTATGCTAAGGTCGCCTCCAGCAAAATTTATTTCTGATCTTCTTGCGTCCCCATAGCGTTCTTTTACATCGAGAAGTTCATCCTTTATGATCTGCATTCTGCGATCTTTATTAGCAAGAATATCCTTTAAGTCGGCTATTGTCTTAATAATCTCATCGTATTCAGTGCGCAATTTATCTTGCTCAAGACCTGTAAGCTGTCGTAGACGCATCTCTACAATAGCCTTGGCCTGAACTTCAGATAATTTAAATCTTTTAATGAGGTTTTCTCTGGCATCCTCTGCATTTGAAGACGCTCTAATGATAGCGATAACTTCATCAATATTATCGGAGGCAATAATAAGTCCTTCCAATATATGAGCCCTTTCTTCAGCTTTTTTCAAATCAAAAGCGGTACGTCTTACCACTACTTCATGACGGTGCTCAACAAAATAATGAATGATCTCTTTTACATTAAGCAATTTTGGTCTGCCTTTTACCAGCGCAATATTATTTACACTGAAAGACGACTGTAGTGCTGAATATTTGTATAATGTATTAAGGACAATATTAGGAATGGCATCCCTTTTAAGGATATATACAATGCGCATCCCCTTTCTATCAGATTCATCCCTGATTGATGATA